>NZ_JAGHKE010000009.1:0-35227 GCF_017889395.1 Allofournierella sp.
GCTGCCGGAGGGTACTTATCCGGTTCTTACTCTGGCGGATGGTCTGGTGGACGGCTACCCCATGGTGCAGCTTGCGTACAAGGGCGAAACCGTGTACGCCGCCCTTCTGGACGACCGATGCCGCATCATCGATGGTCCGGTGGACAGCCTGACCATGCGCCTGACGCCAGTTCCCAACGAGGGGGACCGGCGCAATATCGAGAACCACTGCAAAGGCCTTGGCTTTGCGGCGGAATGGCTCTGGTGAGGTGGCGCCGATGAACGAATGGAGCGTAGTAGGTGTGCTGGTGGTGCTGGTCGGACTGTTTCTCTCGGTGGGTGCGCCGGTGATCCGGCTGAACAGCACCATTACCAAGCTCTCCACGCTGGTAGAGGGACTGCGGGACCGGCAGGTCCAGCAGGAGCAAAATAATAGCGACAGCCACCGGCGCATCTGGAAACACAGCGAAGAACAGGACGCGGTTCTCAACGACCATGAGACCCGCATCACGATTTTGGAAAGGAAGTAATGAGAAGATGAAGAACATCAACTGGAAAGTGCGCTTGACGAATAAGACCTTCTGGCTGAGCCTGATCCCGGCGGTGCTGCTGCTGATTCAGGTGGTGGCGGCGGTGTTCGGTTACGCTCTGGACCTGGGCGAGCTGGGCAACCGGCTTCTGGCGGTAGTGAACGCCCTCTTCGCCGTGCTTGCGATCCTGGGCGTGGTGAACGACCCCACCACCCAGGGTGTGGCTGATAGCAAGCAGGCGCTTACTTATGTGACCCCCAAAGCGAAAGAGTAAGGGAAAGCCCCCGAACCGTCCGGAAATTCCGGATAGTTCGGGGGCCTTTTTGCGTTGTAGGTACACACATAAGGTACACACTTTTATTTTTCTATCTGCATAATTGTTTGCATATTGCAAAGTTTATTCGATTTTAAGCAAGTATTTTTCCTATAAAAGCATATTATTTCGCATAAAAAAATAATCGCGGTGGTTCGAATCCCTCTCTTTCCGCCAAAGAAGAGAACCGATCGAGCAATTGCTCTTTCGGTTCTTTCTTTTTGCAGTAGAGTAGAGAAGGGATTCGAACCCGAAAGGGTGATTGCCGTGAAGAAAACCTGCCGGCGGCAGGTTTTCAGGCGATCTGCGCGCCGGGGCGATGCCCCAAGCGCGGGAAGCTTTGCGGAGCAAAGATTTCCAAATCCCTCTTTTTCCGCAAAAAAATCCGCAAGCTGAAGGGCTTGCGGATTTTTTCATTTTGCAAAGATCTAAACGGGGAATAAACCCCGAAACAGTATAAAAAATCCCCCGGCTGCAAAACCGGGGGATTTTTAAACGGCAGAGATTACTTCTCAGCGATGGCTTCGATCTCGCACAGGGCGCCCTTGGGCAGGTCCTTTACAGCCACGCAGCTGCGGGCGGGCTTGGAGGTGAAGTACTTGGCGTACACCTCGTTGAAGGCAGCGAAGTCGCTCATGTTAGCCAGGAAGCAGGTGGTCTTCACAACCTTGTCCAGGCTGGAGCCGGCAGCATCCAGAATAGCGCCAACGTTTTTGCAGCTCCACTCAGCCTGAGCGGCGATGCCTTCGGGCATGGTGCCGGTCGCGGGGTCAACGGGCAGCTGGCCGGAGGTGAATACCAGATCACCCACTACGAAACCCTGAGAGTAGGGACCGATGGCGCCGGGAGCGTTTTTGGTATCGATGATAGTCATGATAGAAGTCCTCCTTGGATCGAATCTTGACGCAGTTCACTGTGTGCGTGTGCACAATAATGAAGCTGCTTAACTACGTCTATAACTATAGCAATTTTGCATGGAAAATGCAATGGGGATTTTCTCTGCTGTTTCAGGAAGCATTGCCCTTCGCCTTTACGGCATTTACCAGCCAATCCTTGCCCTCGACCATACGAGCCACCATCATGGAAGCGATGGTGTCGCCGGAGGCGTTCAGGCAGGTAGCAGCAGGGTCAAACAGGAAGCCCAAAGTAGCAATCAGGGGGAAGGCCTCAGCGGGGAAGCCGAACATGCTTACGATGAGCATTTCACCCACCAGGCCGCCGCCGGGCGCGCCGGACAGAACAAAAGCGGACAAAATGGCAACCACAATGGCCATGGCATAGGTGCTCGCGCCGGTAAAGGGCATGTTGAACACGCCGAAGAGGAAGGCGATCTTGGTGATGGAGCTCAGCACTGAGCCGTCCATGTGCATGGTGCAGCCCATGGGCAGAACCAGGTCACTCACATCCTTGGGAACGCCGATTTTGTCGCAGGTTTCCTTGTTGACGGGCAGGGTGGCGGCGGAGCTCTGGGTGGCAAAGGCGGTCACAGCGGGGGTGAAGATATACTTCAGCATCCGTTTCACACCCAGTGCACCACCGGCGAACAGTGCATACAAGGGGAAGAAAACAACCACATACAGCAGGCACAGGGGGTAATATACCGCCATGGATCGGCCGTAGTCGCCAATGATTTCAGGACCGTATTCGGCTACCAGATTGGCAAAGTAAGCACCCAGACCAATGGGGGCAATGTTCATAATAAGGCCAACGAATTTCATGATGATGTCGTTCAGATTGGCCAGCAGCTTGCCTACAGGGCTCTCATCACCGCCGCAGGCGGAAACGCAGAAGCCGAACAGAATGGCAAAAATGATCAGCGGCAGCATGTTGCTCTTGCTCAGCAGGCCGGAGAAATCATCCACGGTAAGAGAGCCCACGATCATATCGCCAACGCTCTGCATTTCACCCATCTCAGCGGTACCCATCTGAATGTTGGTTCCGGCGGAGGGGCTGAACAGCTTAACCCATACCAGTACACAAACACCGGCAATGGCACCGGTGGCCAGGAAGCTGAAAATGGTACTGCCCAGGATTTTGCCCAGACGCTTCATGTTGGCCATGCTGCCCACGGCGGAGGAGATGGATACGAATACCAGCGGAACGATGATGGTGAACATCAGGTTCAAAAAGATCTGCCCAACAGGCTTCAAGGTTTGCCCAAGGCTGGGGGAGACGATGCCGATGACGGAACCGATTGCTATGCCGCCCAACAGCAGGATGGGGAGTTTGTACTGCTGCCACAAGGACGCTTTCTTGGTGGTAGTGTTAGACATGATGATTCTCCTTTTCCTTTATCGTCCCGTCCGCGCGGGACGTTGTTACGGGTTATAATGCCTTCACAGCCTCTTCCAGCTGTTTCATGGCCTGTTCCAGAACCTTGCGGGAGCAGGCTGCGTTCAAACGCATGAAGCCGTTCAGGCTGCGGCCGAAGCTCCAGCCCTCATTCAGGCCGAGGCCGGCCTTCTCAATCATGAAGCGGCGCAATTCCTCGTTGGACATACCCAGCTCGCGGCAGTCCAGCCATACCAGGTAGGTAGCATCCGGCAGGTTGGGCTTGATTTGGGGAATATGAGCCGCGCAGTAATCCCGAATGAAGTTGAAGTTGCCGTCGATGTACTCCAGCAGCTGATCCAGCCATTCCTCGCCCTCATTGAAGGCGGCCTCCATGGCGGTCAGGCTGAAGGCATTGTTGCGGTGGATGTCCATATTCATCCAGGCTTTGTCATACAGCTCCTTCATCCGCATGTTGGGGAACACGGTGGTGGAAGCCTGCAGGCCTGCCAGGTTGAAGGTTTTGGTACCGGAGATGCAGCTGATTACTTCACTGGCCACCTGCTCGGACAGGCTGGCGGTGGGGATGTGGGTTTTGCCGTGGAAGATCAGGTCGGAATGGATCTCGTCCGAAACCATCAGCACACCGTATTTTCGGCACAGGTCAGTCATGCGGGTCAGCTCCTCGCGCGTCCACACGATGCCCAGAGGATTGTGAGGGCTGCACAGCAGGAACATGCTCACCTGGGGCAGCTTGGCTTCAAAGTCCTCCCAGTCCACGGTCCACTTGCCATCCTTTTCCACCAGTTGGTTCTCAACCACAGTGCGGTTCCAGGCTTCGGTCACGTCGTAGAACTCGCCGTAAACCGGGGTCTGGATCAACACCTTGCTGCCTTCCGGAGTGAACAGCTTCACCAGCATGCTCAGCGCGGGCACAACGCCCAGGCTCCAGCTCACCAGGCTGCGGTCGATGGTCCAGCCGTTGCGGCGCTTCTGCCAGTTGCAGATGGCCTCAAAGTAGCTGGCCGGGCGGCTGGTGTAGCCCCAGATGCCCTCCTGTGCCCGGGCAGTCAGCGCATCGATCACCGGCTGGGGGGCTTTGAAGTCCATGTCCGCGATCCACAGAGGAATCACCTTGTCAGTGCCGAACTTCTTAATCCGCTCGTCGTACTTGGCGGCATTGTTTTTGCTGCGGTCCACAACGGTGTCAAAATCGTATTTCATAAAATCGGTTCCTGCCTTTCTGTTTGGGCGCTTGCCCACGTTTCTCTGCCCAGATTATAGCAAAGAGTGTGCCAAAAGCGAAGAGGTGGGTGACGTTACCATCCATTTCGGCGTTTTAACGGTTTTGATTGTTTGCGTTGCAGCAGATTGACGGTAAAATCTGGATGTAGTCAATTGCATGGAAAAAGAAAAACAGGCCGGTCCGCAGAAGAAAGCACGCGGTACCGGCCTGTTCCTTATATATAAGAAAATCGACGATCAAAAACGGTTAACCAATAAATGAAAATGGTTGATTTCGGATGAACTACAGGTTAAATTGGTCATAACTGGTTGTCTGTGGTATGGGCGGTCAACAGCTGAAGTCCCTCTTCGGTCAGGTGACTGCCACCGCGCCCCCGCTCAATGCGCAGATAACCCAGTTGAGCCAGCTCACTCATCAGGCGGCGGACTTGCTGCTGGGAAAGCGGACGGTGTATCTGTCGAGCGGCAGAAAGCAAACTGTCCCGCCCGGCGGAGCGGCCCTGGCGCGCGGCCTGATAAATTAATTGCAGAACCATCCACTGTTCTTCGTTCAGCTGAGGCGGGGAAGAGGACGAGTCCGGTAAAGATGTCAGAGCCGCAGCCGCTACGCTCACCGGCGGGGTGAGTCTGCCGCCAGTGCTTTCTGCAGGCAGATAGTGGAAGGTAGGCGGCAGATCCTCTGGTGTAATGACCTGGCTGCCGGTGTAGCTGAAATATTCCACCACATTGCGCAGCTCCCGGATGTTTCCCCGCCACTGATGGGCCAGAAGCATCTGCTCCAGCTCCGGAGAAAGGGTGAATTCTACGCCACTTTTCTTTCGGAAATACTCGATGAGCAGCAGCAGGTCACCCTCACGCTGGCGCAGAGGTGGGATGAGGGCGGGCAGGGTGTTCAACCGGTAGTACAGGTCCCGACGGAAGCTACCCTGCTCCACAAGCTCCTCCAGATCTTCATTGGTGGCGGCTACGATGCGCACATCTACCCGAATGATCCGGTTGCCGCCCACCGGCATGATCTCGTGCTCCTGCAGCACCCGCAGCAGCTTGCACTGCAGTGCCGGACTCATACCCTCCACCTCGTCCAGAAACAGGGTGCCCTGATGGGCAAATTCAAACAGACCGGGCTTGCCGCCCCGCCGTGCTCCGGTGAAGGCGCCGTCCTCATAACCGAAAAGTTCGCTTTCCAGCAGGTTTTCCGGCATGGCTGCACAGTTAATGGCCACAAAGGGACCCTGGGCCCGGGGCGATGCATTGTGCACTGCATGGGCGAACAGCTCCTTGCCGGTGCCTGTTTCGCCGATCAGCAGAACAGGCAGGGAGGTGGCTGCCATCTTTTTCAGAATCTCGATGGTGCGCCGGATCGCAGGGGACTCGCCGATTACATTTTCAAAGGTGTATTTGGCCCGGTATCCCTTGGGACTCAACTGGCTGCGCAGTTCATTCTGGCGCTGCTCTGCGTCGCTGAAGCGCTGGACTGTGGCAAAAGCGCCCAGGCAGACCCCGCCCCGCAGCACCGGGGCGACGGTTACGGTCAGGTTGGTACCGCCTGCCCGTACTACCTTGGCGGGGATTGCCTCCTTGCTCTTCAGGCATTGCTTGAAGGGGATATAGGGATACACATCACTGGCCCGGCGATGCAGCGCCAGGGCATTGCTTACCTGGGTAATTTGCTCCAGCTTTTTGTTGCAGGCAAATACCTCGCCCTTCTCGTTCACACCTACCAATCCTTCATCCAAAATGTCCATCAGAATATCGAACTGGCTTTCCAGACGGCGGCTGCGGTTGAACAGCCGGTCAAAGCTGTAGGTGTTGGTGGCCACGATCTCCTGATAATGGTGGAACCGGGGCGTTTCCAGCAGATCCTCCAGACCCAGCTTCAAAGCGGCTTCGGTCATGGTGGCGCTGGTGCAGACGCGCTGGCCGATGTCAATAATCTCCTTCGCGCCTTCCGGCACATAACGCTGCTCGCTGGGAGTGATCACATAATCATAAAGCGACATGTCCGGTTCCGGGCAGCCTGGATGATACAGATCAAACTGCAGCTGATTTACGCCCAGCTGGTTCAGCCGGCTCACCGCTTCGCGGCTCATCTTATCGCTCAGGTTTACGAACAGTACCCGGCTTCCGGCGGGAAGCTTCTGCAGGCGGCGCACCACATCCCACAAAAAGGTCAACTCGATCTCGGCGATTTCCGCATCCAGGGGCAGGTACTGCCGCAGATCGCTGCCCGATTCAAAGGCATCGGTGGAGGTCATATACAAATCATAGCGTCGCCTGGGCAGCTGATTCACCGATCCATCCCGCACACTGTAGACCTGAACGGTTACCTGGTCGGCAAACAGGTCCTTTACCTGCTTGCCGTAAAACCGCCCTGCCAGCGGGTCCCAGGAAATTACAGCAATATTTTTCATAAACAATTCTCCTGCAACCAGTTTTGATAACCAATAACCCAATTATAATCTCAGTTTTAACCGTTTTTGTTTCTCTTGTCAAGGAAAAAAGCCCCATAAAAATATTTCTCGGCGTACTGGTGATGTTGGCACAGTTCTTGCTGCAATGGAGGCAGAAGAAACAATGCCGCGCATTGCGGCAGAGCATAACAGGAAAAAGGAGAGCGAATAACATGCTTACAAAACAGGAAATGCTGGATCTTCTTCATCAGGAAGTGGTGCCCGCTCTGGGCTGCACCGAGCCGGTGTGCGTGGCGCTGGCCGCCGCGGATGCCTATCATGCCATCGGCGGACAGATCGTATCGGTAAAGATGCAGGTAAACCCCGGTGTATATAAAAACGGTATGTCGGTGGGTATCCCCGGGTTTGACCGGGTCGGCCTGAAATATGCCGCTGCACTGGGCGCCTGTCTGGGCAATCCGGAAAAGGGCCTGCAGCTGTTGGAGGAGATCACCCCCATTGTGAGCAAGGAAGCTACCCGCCTGGTGGAGGAAAAGCAGGTGAGCGTGACCATCGCGGAAGAGGAGACCCAGCTGTATGCCCACGCCGAGATCATCACCACCCGGGGCATCGGTATCAGTACCATCCGTAACACCCATTCCAACATTGTTTACACCAGCGCCAACAATCAGGTGCTGTTTGAAAAGGAATACACCGTAGGCGGTGAGGATGAGCTGCACGAGAAGCTGAAGACCATGACCGTGGCCCAGATTCGTGAGCTGGTGGACAGTGCCGCTGAGGAGGAGCTGGCCTTCATGATGGACGGTGCCAAGATGAACGAGACCCTGGCGGATTACGGCCTGGAAAACCGGCTGGGCATCGGCATTGCCGATACCCTGAAGGCACAGCTGCAGGGAGCCATGGGTGACAATCTGTTCAGCAACACTATGGTCCGTGTGGCCGCCAGCGCGGAGGGACGCATGTCCGGCTGCCCTTACGCAGTCATGAGCAGCGCCGGCAGCGGCAATCATGGCATTACCGCCATCATTCCGGTCATGGAGATGGCCAAGCACCTGAATACCAGCCAGGAAGCAACTGTAAAGGCACTTGCCTTTTCGCATATGCTGAACGTTTACATCAAGCTGTTCACCGGCAAGCTCAGCGCCACCTGTGGCTGCGGCGTGTCGGCTGCGGCTGCTTCCGCCGCCGCTATGGTCTGGCTGATGGGCGGCAACGATGCCCAGATGGGCGCTGCCATCATCAACATGAGCGGCAACCTGACCGGTATGATTTGTGACGGCGGCAAGATCGGCTGCGCGCTGAAGCTGGCCACTGCATCCAACGCGGCCCTCATGAGCGCCTATCTGGCCATGGGCGGCGTTGTGGTCAGCGCCAGCGACGGCATCTGCGACACCACCCCGGAAAAGGCCATCCGCAACATGGGCCGTATCAGCAACCCCGGCATGACCGCCACCGACAAAACCATCCTGGATATTATGATGGAAAAGGATAGGGGCTAAAACTTCCTTTTGATTATTTCTTTTTCCTTTCTCTCTTCTCATAAGAAAAACTGCCGCATCGACCAAAACCGATGCGGCAGTTTTTCGTTTTTTCCGGCAGACTGCTTGTGTAGCGGAAAATCAGCCTTCCTGTTCCAGCAAATCCAGCAGTTCACCGGCGTTCTCATCCGGCTTGACCTTTTCCTTGGCCCAGCGGATCACGCCCTCCTCGTCGATCAGGTAGGTGGTACGCACGACGCCCATGCTCACCTTGCCGTAGAGCTTTTTCTCTTTCCACACATCGTAGGCCTGAATGGCTTGCAGCTCAGGGTCAGAAAGCAGCACAAAGGGCAGATCATATTTCTGGGCGAATTTCAGGTGAGAAGCAACGCTGTCCTTGCTGACGCCGATCACCACGGTGTTCTTGGCAGAAAAATCCGCATGACGGGCCGCGAAGGCGCAGGCCTGACGGGTACAGCCGGGGGTATTGTCCCGGGGATAGAAATACAGTACCACCTTTTTGCCCTTGAAATCCGCAAGGCTCACGGTGTTGCCGTCCTTGTCGGTCAGGGTGAAAGCAGGTGCTTGGGTTCCGATTTGCAGCATAAACGATCGCTCCTTTTTCTTCTGAAATAAAAAATTAAATGGTTAGAATTGGTCAGTCGGCCTTCCAGTTGGGGTCCTGTACAAAGACCAAATGGTCAGAGGAGGAGTACTCAGGGGAATAGGCGAAGCCGAACCGGCAGAAGGAACGCAGCTCCTCCGGAGTTTTGCAGTTCTGTTCCGCTGCATGGCGTACCATCGCGCCCCGGGCCATCTTGGCAAAGGTGGCCTTTTCCTTCAGCTTGCCGCCGGTTTCCTGGGCGAAGGTCACCTGAACCCGCCGTACGGAATCGGACAGCTTGCCCAGCACACATTTGCTGTACTCCTTGGAGGCCAAGTCCACTAGGCAGTCGGTCTCTTCGGCCAGCGCATCCGCCAGGCGGCTGCCCCAGAATTCATACAGGGTTTTGCAGCGAAAGCCCACCGGTTTTGCCTGCATTTCCAGCCGATAGGGGGTCACGCCGTCCATAGGACGCAGCAGGCCGTATAAACCGGATAAGATCCGCAGATGTTCCTGCACATAGGCAAGCTCCTCCTCGGTGAACACACCGGGCGACATGTACTGGTACTGAATGCCTTCGTAGGCAAAAAGGGCAGGGGTCAGCGCCCGGCGCAGGTCCATCCTCTGCAGGCGTTCAAAGTTCGGCTCTGCCAGTGCGTCGCTGCAATTCCAAAGAGCCTTACAGGCAGCATAGTCCAGACTTTGCAGATAGTCCTTCAATTCCTCGGCCTGCTCCAGAAAGCGGGGCAGGTCCTGGGGAGCGAAGGAATCGGTATCCACATTCATGGTTTTTGCGGGAGAGATGATGAACTTCATGGCAGAGCCTCCTTTTCGTTCCTATTGTAGCAGAGGTGTGCGAGGTAAAATGTTGCCACGGCAAAATCAGAAGCGCAGCCGCATATCATACCAGACCGCGCCCCCGTGCTGGGAGGCGGAAACGCCCTCGTTTTCAAAGCCGAACCGGCGGTAAAAATCCAACAGCTCCTGCTTGCAGGTGAGTACCACACCCTGACGGACCTGGGCTTTGGCGTCGGTGATCATCCGGCGTATCAGTGCACTGGCATATCCTTTGCCCTGGGCGGCGGGATGCGTCTCCACGCCAAAAAGCATCTGCCAGGCTCCCTGTTCGTTGTGCAGGCCTGCGTCCTCGAACATTTCATCCTGTAAAAGGGGCGAATCGCTCACGCAGCCGTTCACACAGGCCAGAATCTGCCCATCCTCTTCCGCAAGCCAGAAGTGCTCCGGGAATACCGCCAGTCGCTGGGCAAAGGCTGTGCGGGTGGCCGCCTCCTCCGGCGGAAAGCACTGCTGCTCCAGTGCATCCAGAGCATCCAGATCGGTGGGACGGGCATGTCGAATGGTCATAACAGGTCATCCTTTCGGTTAATATCGATACCAGTATACTACAAAACGGTGGCCAGGGGCAGGCCCTGCTGCCGCTTTTTCAGAGCCTGTGGTATAATATTGCCTGTGAACAAACAAAAATAGGGAGAGTAAACCATGAACATCCAGATTTTCGGAACGAACAAAAGCTTCGATACCAAAAAGGCCCAGCGGTGGTTCAAGGAGCGGGGCATCAAATTCCAGATGATCGACCTGAAGGAAAAGGGAATGAGCCGGGGTGAGTTCGACAACGTGTGCCGCGCGCTGGGCGGCTGGCAAAGCCTGGTGGATGAAAACGCAAAGGACAAGGACACTCTGACCCTGCTGCGTTTTCTCGCCCCGGAGCAGCAGGCGGACAAGCTGTTCGAAAACCAGCAGCTGATCCGCCAGCCCATCGTGCGTAATGGCCGGCAGGCCACCGTAGGCTGCTGCCCGGAGGTTTGGCAGACCTGGGAATGACCGGTAAAAACCTTTGCTGTTGATGTTTCGCACAAGGAACCGGGCGCTTTCTTGGCAGTTTTGCTGGTCCATTTTCGGTCCGGTTTTTGGTATCATGAAAGAAAAGGGCTCGCGGTAAACAAAGGCGAACGCGGGCTTCAGGGAAGAGGGGAAATGCCCATGTCCAGAACACCGCATTCCGGTTCGCTGCTGCCCGGGCGGCTGCATGCCACCAGTGAGGTGAACGGCTTCCAGATTCGACCGGGGCTGTTTTTGTCCAATGGAGCCACGCTTGTGCCGGGGGGCGTCAGCTTTACCATTCATTCCTTCAACGGAACTGCCTGTGAACTGTGCTTGTTTCACCAGGCCGACCAGGAACCCTTCGCGGTACTGCCCTTCCCGGAGGAGTGCCGCATGGGCGGCACCTATTCCATGATCGTATTTGATCTGGACATTCAGGACATCGAATACGCCTACCGGATGGATGGTCCCTGCGACCCTGCCCGGGGACTGATTTTTGACCGAACCAAATTCCTGCTGGATCCCTATGCCCGGGCGGTCACGGTGCAGAGCATCTGGGCGGGCGGCGAGCGGCTGGGCCGCACCTACCATGCCCGAGTGGTGGAGGATACCTTCGACTGGGGGCCGGTCCGCAATCCGCGCATCCCGTTCTCGGACATGATCATCTATGAGATGCACGTGCGCGGCTTCACAAAGCACGCCAGCTCCCAGGTGAAATTCCCTGGTACCTTTGCGGGGCTTGAGGAAAAAATCCCCTATTTGCTGGAGCTGGGGGTGAACGCGGTGGAGCTGATGCCCATTTTCGAGTTCGACGAAAAGGCCGAAGAGAGGGTGGTGAACGGCCAGAAGCTGCGCAACTACTGGGGCTACAACCCCATTTGTTTTTTCGCGCCCAATCTGGACTACACCGCTGAGCCGGAGCTGAATCGGGAGAGCATGGAGCTCAAACGGCTGATCCGAAGCCTGAACGAAAACGGCATCGAAGTCATACTGGATGTGGTGTTCAACCACACCGCCGAGGGCGACGAGACCGGTCCGTTCTTTTCCTTCAAGGGCCTGGACAACAACATCTACTACATGCTCACGCCGGACGGCCGGTACTACAATTTCTCCGGGGTGGGCAATACCCTGAACTGCAATCACCCCCAGGTGCGTCAGTTCATTCTGGACTGTCTGCGCTACTGGACGGTGGAATACCGGGTGGATGGCTTCCGCTTTGATCTGGCCTCCATTCTGGGCCGGGATGAGACCGGCAGCCCGTTGTCCAAGCCGCCGCTGCTGGAAAGTTTGGCCTTTGACCCGGTGCTCAGCCACGTGAAGCTCATCGCTGAGGCATGGGACGCGGGCGGATTGTATCAGGTGGGCAGCTTTCCCTCCTGGAACCGGTGGAGCGAGTGGAACGGCAAATACCGAGACGACCTGCGTAAATTCTTAAAGGGCGACGCAGGTCTGGCCGAAGCAGCGGTGCAGCGCATTTGCGGCTCGCCGGACCTCTATCCGCCGGACAAGCGCCCCAACGCCACAGTGAACTTCATCACCTGCCATGACGGCTTCACGCTGTATGATTTGTACGCCTACAATGCAAAACACAACGAGGCCAACGGCTGGAACAACACCGACGGCTTTGACGACAACAACAGCTGGAACTGCGGGGAGGAAGGACCCAGCCAAAACCCGGAGGTGAACGCCCTGCGGGACCGGCTGCGCATGAATGCGCTCACGGTGCTACTGTGCAGCCGGGGCGCGGCCATGTTCCTGGCAGGAGACGAATTCGGCAACAGCCAGAGCGGCAACAACAACGCCTATTGCCAGGACAATGAAATCTCCTGGCTGAACTGGGAGCAGCTGGAGCAAAATCGGCCCTTCTTTGCCTTTGTGCGGCAGCTGATCGCGCTGCGCAAGGCGCACCCGGTGCTGCGGGCGGCCACTGCACCCAGCCGCTGTGGCTGGAAGGATCTTTCCCTGCACAACAACGGCAAAGCCTGGAACAGCGAATTCCTGCCCGAGACCCGCCAGATCGGCGTGCTGTTCGCGGGGCGGGATGCAGCGGATGAAAACGACGATATCCTGCTGCTGGCGCTGAATATGCACTGGAAGCCGCACTCTCAGCAGCTGCCCGCGCCGCCCAAGGGGCTTTGCTGGCAGCTGGTGCTGTACACCGGTGCGGCAGACCCCTTCGCAGCCGGTCCCTTGAACGGCCTTTCGCTGGAAATGGGGCCCCGCAGCGCGGCGGTGTTCCGTCTGGTTCCTACGGGCGGCGGAATTTGATGCCGGCGGGGAAATGGTGTATACTATACCATTGAGGTGAAAATTAAATGGCAACTTATCTGGTTGATACCGAAAACGTGGGTACCGCCTGGCTGGCCGTGGCGGAACAGATGCGCCCCGAGGATAAAATGTGCGTGTTCGCCTTTTCCGGCGACGCAAAGCTGAGCATCAATTTTTCCATGCTGGAGACCTGCATGCGGGCCGCAGGGCAGATCGAGATCGTCTGGTGCGGCGAGAAGGTCCGCACCAAAAACGCAATGGATTTTGCCATCGCGTCCTATGTGGGCCTGTGCGCCGCCGGAGGCGAGGGCGAAATCTGCATCGTCTCCAACGACAGCGACTACGAGGTGCTGTCCGGCTTCTGGGCCCAGCGGGGTGTGACAGTGGAGAAGCTGGCGGTGGGCCAAGGCTATGCTTACGCCAAGGAGATGACCTCCCGTCAGGCCCAGCCGGTGCGTGAGCCGGAGCTGAACCCCCGCAAAAAGCGCATCCGGGTGCTGCTGAACGGCGACAGCGAGGCCGCCGAGCTGGTTTACCGGGTGTGCGAAACGATCCCGGAAAACGCCAAGAAGAAGGGAAAGCGCTTTTTGGAGGCGCTGGACAAGGAACCCCGCTTTAAAAAGATGCCCGAGAAGAAGAAAAAGAGCATCGTGGAAAAGTCCAACGGTGGCACTGGCATCTACTTCGACCGGCAGGAAAAGCTGCGGGAGCCCTGAGCAGGCCTTCCCGCCCTATACAAACAGAAAAGGACCGGCAGTATAATCGCTGTCGGTCCTTTTTCTGTATGGATCCGAATCCCAGGCAGTCCGGGCATTCGGCCCACAGGCGGGGCAGAATGGCGGCCAGAGTGGAGAATTCCTTGATGTTATGGGCAAACAGGCCCTGGGGCACAATCTCGGGCAGACGCACGCCCTCCGGCAGAATCTTTTTGTAAACGCCGTCGATCAGCGCGTAGCCGATCCAGAACCGGGAGCAGAACATTACGCCATCCTTGTAGGGGTACCACTTGTGGGTCATGGCGGCGGCGCAGTTGCCCTCGCCGATGGCGCACACCAGCGACTGGCACTGTTCGCTGCCCACCAGAGCCGAATCATAGCCGAAGTCCGCCGGGCTCTTGAAGCACAGCTTCAGAAATTCCGGGCCGGGGCCCACATCCTCCAGGATGTAGTGGTCACGTTCAGGTAGGGCGCTGCCACCGCCCAGATGGGCGGCAGCAGCGCGATGCAGAATGCAAGGGTCAGAGTTTGTGCTTTGTTATGCATGCCGGCCCCCTCCGGTTACTGGCAGTCGGCAATGTACTGAGCAGCACTTTCGCCCGCCATACGGCCGGTGTTCACCGCGAAGCCCATGGAGTTGCCGGGCAGGGTGAAGTTGTAGCTGTCGCCGTAGATGGTGTTGGCATCGGAACCGGCGCTGTACAGGCCCTCGATGGGCATATGGTTCTTATCCAGAACCTCGCAGTACCGGTTGATGCGCACGCCGCCCACGGTGCCGTAGGCGCCCAGGTAGTATTTACCCACCAGGTACTTACCCTTTCCGGTGATGGGGTGCAGGTACTTTTGGGACTTGTGGAACTTGCTGTCCATGCCGCAGCGGCACATGGTGTTGTACTCGTCGATGGTGTTCTGCAGCACGTCCGGGTCAATGCCCAGCTTCTCGGCCAGCTCGGGCACAGTGGAAGCCTCGAAGTAAGCCTCGTAGCCCTGCTCCACAGCCTGTGCGGCCTGACCCTCGAAGGCCAGGAAGGCCTCGGCGGGATGCACGATGTCCACAATGTCAGGACCGTTCTTCTTGTACTCCTTCAAAATGCCCTCATCCATGATGCAGTAGCCGTAGTTTCCGGGCTGCAGGGCCAGGGCATTGCCCGCATAGGTGGTGTTGCCCAGATCACCCTCGTTCATGAAGCGCTCGCCCAGCTGGTTCACCAACAGGTTGGGCTGACGCAGCACGGCGTCCAGAAGGAACCAATTCAGGTTATCGGGCAGCTGATAGATGGCTTCGATGTTGGCACCGAACTTCTCTGCGCCCACTTCCCACATCATCTTCAGGCCGTCGCCGGTGATGCCGGGAATGCGGAAGGGGAAGTAGTCCTGGCCGATGTGCAGGCCGAATTCCTTCTCGATCATCTCGGGGTTGTTGCCGAAGCCGCCGGTGGCCACGATCACAGCCTTGCCGCGCACCTCCAGGCCGTTGCCGTCCTTGTCCACAGCTACCGCGCCGCAGACCTTTCCCTTTTCGGTAATCAGAGAGGTGGCAGCGGTCTCCAGCAGGATCTCACAGCCCAGCTCCTTGGCGCGCTGGGTCATGGCCTTTACCATGGCGCTGGCGGCACGGGGACCGATCACGCCGTTTTCCGGCTTGACGATGTGCCAGGTTGCTTCGGATTCCTTGAAGTAGCGGAAGGCACCGGCGAATTCCACGCCCATCTCCTCCAGCCATTCAATGGTGTCGGCGCTCTTGTGGAAGTAAGCCTGCACCAGATCCTCGTCCACCCGGTAGTGGGTGTATTCCATGTGCATCTGGATGGCCTTGTCCACGCCCAGGTTGTTGAAGGCTGCCTTCTGGATCTTGGTGTCGATGCCCAGGGGGCCCATGCCCATGTTGGCAGCGCCGCCGGTGGCGCTGGATTTCTCCAGGATTACAGTCTTCATGCCCTGCTCGCCTGCAGCGATGGCAGCGGCCAGACCGGCGGGGCCGCCGGCCACGATGACGATATCGGTTTCGATGGTTTTCATGATATTCACCTCAACATGTTTGGGTTGGTTGACGGGAGCTGCCGGAGTCTCCACCGGGGCGGGCTGGGGCTTGGCGGGGCGGGCGAATACCCGCTTGCGCTTGGCGGCAGGCAGAGGAGCGGCTTCGCTTTCCGCCTGTGCGGCGGGAGTTGCTCCCTTCACGGGAACAGGGGAGGAGGGCAGCTTCGGCAGGCGGCCGCTGGTGCGCTTGATGGCCTGCTGTTCGCAGACGGTCAAGCATTCGCCGCAGCGGCTGCAGTCGAAGCTGTCGATCACGGCTACCAGTCCCTCGCCGCCCTCGATGCACTGCTTGGGGCAGGCGGGCAGGCACTTGCCGCAGCCATTGCACAGCTGCGAGTCTACGTAGAACTGGGTCAGCGCCAGGCAGGCATTGGCGGCGCATTCCTTGCGGCGTACATGAGCCTGGGTTTCGGCGGCAAAAGCATCCATTGTGCTGAGGGCAGGCAGAGCGGCCTCTTCACCCAGTGTGCAGTTGCAGGAAACGGTCATTGCCCGGCCGATCTCCTCTGCCAGATCCAGATCACCGGCCTTTGCGCGGCCCAGCGAAATGCGCTCGAAAATTTCATTCAGCTGATACAGGCCCTCCCGGCAGAAGGTGCACTTGCCGCAGCTCTGGCGGCGCAGGGTGAGCATCTCCTTTTTGCCCAGGTCCACCGGGCAGTCCCGGTCGGTCATGGGACGCAGCACGCCGCTGCGGCTGGCAAGGCTGGACAGCGTCATGCCCTCCAGCTGCTGGGCGGAGTAGAACCGGTGATCGGCCAGCAGACCCTTGCCGGCGGGAATGATTTCAGTCAACAGGGTATCGGCGGGAAATTCAGCGGGGGTGGCATCACCCACCGCCGCGAGAAGGCCAGGCTGTGCGCCGGTCAGCCGGTCGGCCATGGCGGCCAGCCGCTCCAGATCCAAAAGCAGGTCGGTCTTGTGTAGTGCCTTGTTCACCAGTGCCGCTTGGGTGATTTCCAGCGGCAGATCCACAGTGCCCGCGTTGGCCAGCAGGGTCTGGCGGTCCACCTCACATCGAACTACCAGCTCAGCGCCGGAGGCTCCGGTGAGCAGGGCGGCGATCTTTAAACCGGCCACCACACCGGCGGGATTGGTGTGCAGCAGCATGTTCTTCATGCCTTCGGTGTCCGCATTGTACAGTGCGCCCACCACCCGGCCGGATACCGGGGCCATGGTGCCGAACAGCTCCTCCAGCCGGGCGCGGTCGCAGCCGCGCAGTTGAACCAGAGCGTCGGTGTTGTTCATCAGCAGGCTCATTGCTGTGCCTCCTTTCCGTTCTGATCGTAATCGCTCCAGATGCGGGGCGGGGTAATGGTGAACCGCAGGTCACACTGCAGGCAGCGGCCCGCCTCCTGGCGCACGCTGTCATCGGCCAGACCAAAGCTCACTGCGTCGAAATTGTTCTCGCGCAGCGCCGCCTCACGCACAACCTCGAGCTGGCGGGTCTGATGGCCGAAGCCCTCGATCCGGCCCAGGAAGGCATCGGGCATCTCCACCGGAGCAAGCACCTCGGAGATATCGCCGCTGCCACCCAGCGCCTTGTCGATCTCGCTGGCGGCATCACGGCCGGCGGCAACCGCCTGAATCACGGTGCGGGTGCCGTATACCGCGTCGCCGCAGGCGTAGATGCCGGGCACGCTGGTGCGCAGGCTGCCGGGCTGCACGGCGATGGAATTGCCGCGGCCCAGCTCCAGGCCTGCCTCGGGGCTGATCTGGGTGCGCTGGCCCACCGCGAAGATCACGGTGTCGGCCTCGATCACATGCTCGGAATTTTCTTCCTTTTCAATCACCGCACGGCGGTTTTCATCAAAGGTAAAGGATTTTACATTGCAGAACCGAACGCCGGAAACCCGATCCGGGCCCAGAATGGCCTCGAAGGTGTGGGCGGGATGAATCCGGATGCCCTCCTCCTGGGCCTGTTCGATCTCTTCCTCCTCGGCGGTCATCTTCTCACGGGCTTCCAGGCAGGCCAGGTGAATTTCCTCGGCGCCCAGGCGGCGGGCGGTGCGGGCGCAGTCGAAGGCAACGTTGCCGCCGCCCAGCACGATGACCCGCTTGCCCATGCCGGTCTCCACGCCCATGGAGGCGTCCCGCAGGAAATCGCTGTTCAGCAGTACGCCCGGCAACTCACTGCCCTCCATGGGCAGGCGAACCCCCTGATGGGTGCCCAGCGCCAGCAGTACGGCGTCATATTCCGCGGCCAGTGCCTTGAAATCGCTCACGCGGCAGCCGGTCTCCACCGAAACGCCCACGTCGTTCAAATAGGCAGCTTCCTTCGCCACTACCTCGCGGGGCAGACGATAGGAGGGAATGCCATAGGCCATCTGGCCACCCAGGGTGGGGTAGGCCTCCTTCAGGGTCACGCTATGGCCCTGCTTCGCCAGGTAATAGGCAGCGGTCATACCGGCAGGACCACCGCCCACCACGCAGACCCGCTTGCCGGTGGCGGGCAGATGCTTGCTGTTCTTCTTCCAGAGCTCGCCGCCCGCATGTTCGGCAGCGTAGCGCTTGATGTTCCGGATGGAAACCGGCTCGTTCACCTCACCGCGGCGGCAGTTGCTCTCACAGGGATGAGCGCACACGCGGCCCAGGCACTCGGGGAAGAGCAGCCGCTCGTGCACCACAGCCAGAGCCTCTTCCCAGCGGCCCTCCTTGGCCAGACGCACATAGCGGGGCACATCGATATGAGCCGGGCAGGTGGCCTGACAGGGGATCAGGGTGTCCTTTTTCTCCACAGGGGTGAACTCCACCAGATCCCGGATGGTACCGGTGGGGCAGACCTCGGCGCAGGCACCGCAGAAGCGGCAGTCCGCGTCGGTGAGCAGCTTGTCGTGCAGGGTGCCCACATAGGTCTCCAGTTCATTTTTGTTGTACTGCAGCACACCCACGCCCCGCAGATCACCGCAGGCGCGTACACAGCGGCCGCACAGCACGCAGCGGTTCATGTCGTGGATCAGCAACGGGTTTTTGCCGTTCTGGGCAAAGCCCTTGATGCGGGTGCTCATACGGGTGGCGGAAACGCCCATGTACTGAATCAGGGTCTGCAGCTCGCACCGGCCGTATTTGGGGCAGGTGGAGCAGTCCTCCGGATGAGCGGCCAGCAGTAGCTCCATGGCCAGCTTGCGCAGGTCGTGGATACGGGGGCTGTCGGTAGTGAGCTTCATACCCTCGGTTGCCTTCAGCTTGCAGGAGGGCTGCACGCCCTCCATGCCCTCCACCTCAACAATGCACAACCGGCAGGAGCCCCGGTCCGGCAGGTCGGGGTGATGGCACAGATGGGGAATATAGATCCCGTTCTGCAGAGCGGCCTCCAGCAGATTCATGCCCTCGGGCACGGTCAGCTGTTTGCCGTCGATCTCGATCGTAACGCTCATGTTCGGCGCTCCTTTCCAGGGCTCAGTCGATGCCCTTGAATTTCTTTTCCACGTACTTCTGCTTGCGCTGCTGTACCAGCTGGATCTTGGCAGGGTCAGAGAAGAAGCCACCCTGGGTCTGTGCGATCTCCTCCAGATGTTTGGCTCGTCCGGCTACGGTGGTGCGGTCCTTCAGCAGGCCGTCCTCCTGGATCACAAACTTCCACTTGCCGTCCTCGGTCTGCTCCAGGGTGCCGCCCGCGCCGCACACCTGGCACTCGATGGGGTAGTGCAGGCCGTCCCACTGCTTTTCGCCCAGAACCAGAGCGTTGCAGTGGCAGTTGGGGCACCAGCCCATGTCTTCCTCGCCCAGCCACTTGCGCTCCTCAGCGGGAGTGGCGGCAGCCTGCATGATGTGCTCACCCAGCAGGCGGGCGCGGGCCATCAGCTCATCGTCCAGCAGGCACTGGGCGGGAGCGGGAACGCGGATGGCCAGAACCATATCCACAACCTTCATGTCGGTGGTGAACATGGTGACCTGCAGGCCCTCCAGCGCCATGGACTGCCAGGCGCGGGTGGAGCCGCCCACCGAGATCAGACCGGCCACACGGTCGCGGTGCTCAATGGCGCCGATGGTCTCCAGGAAGGAGGTTTCGTAGCTCAGGCTGCGGTGAGCAAAGGTCAGGTAGGCAGAAGCGGGCATCAGGTCGTAGGTGGGCACCGAAAAGATCACCGCGTCCTGCTCGAGCATCACGTCCATGATCTTCTTCTTGTCGTCCTTGGCGTCCAGGGTGCAGCCCACATATTTGCCCTGAGACATGGCCTTGGTGCAGGCGGTGCAGCCGGTGCAGTCCAGGATATTGAAATCACGCAGGTTGATCATGGTCACCTCAGCGCCGGCCTCCTCGCAGGCGGTGAGGGCTTCTTTCAGCAGAATTTCGCTGTTGCCGTTTTTGCGGCCGGCAGTGATTCCCATTACTTTGATACTCATTGGTGGTGGTTCTCCTTTCTCTTTCCTCAAACACAGGATGGCACAAAAACGAAAATATGCTATACTGAACACAGTTGCACAGCATCTTTGTGATTATTTTAACAACGATTTTTTCGCTTGAATACCATTAAAATCCGAGGCTTTGCTGCTTATCCAACAAATGCCTGCCGGATGTTGTTTATCTCGAAAAAAGCCCGAAGAAAGAGGTCGGATCATTCATGAACAAAACGGATTTGCGCGTGGTCAAAACACTGGCACAGATCGATCAGGCGCTGCTGGAATGCCTGGAGCAAACACCCCTGCAAAAGCTCACGGTGGACCAGCTGTGCCAGCAGGCACTGATCAACCGGTCCACCTTTTACAAGTATTATCAGGATAAATACGACCTGATGGATCAGTATCTGGCTCGCACGCTGCAGGAGTTCCGCCGCCAGATGGATGTGGCCTTTGTGGAGGCCTCGTCCCAGAACATTCACAGTCTGGTGTACCAGAAGAATTTTGAGCGGGCGCTGCAATATCTGCACAAAAACAAGGCCCGCTATACGCTTTTGTGGAGCGGGGCCATCAACCGGCCTGTTTTTACGGAAATGGTACGGGTCATCCACGACAATATTCTGGAAAAGCTGTGCTCCTGCGGGCTGGAGGGTGCACAGGAACGGTATGTGGACCTGTATGCCCAGATGTTCGCCTCCAATACCATGACGCTGGTGCGCTGGTGGTTCCAATATGAGAGTGAGATCAGCATGGAGGAAGTGCAGCAGATCATGGTGAACAACATGAAGGAGGGAATTTTCGGCGCGTTCCGCCAAACGCTGGACAATGCGCAGAAAAAGCCGAAGAAGTAAACAAAAACCAGAGCCGCACTGCGATATTCGCAATGCGGCTCTGGTTTTTTATCTGAGTTATATCTGAGTTAGAAATAAAAATAAGATTGTCAAGCCAGCGGCAGCGTGAGCCGGAACTGGGTGCTGCGCCCGGGCGGGGGCGGCTGCACCAGCTGGATGGTACCTCCGTGTGCACTCACAATCTTGTGGCTGATGGCAAGGCCAAGGCCGGAACCCTGGCGGGTATTGCGCGATTCGTCTCCCACAACAAAGGGATCGAAGATCTGCCCGGCAATTTCCGACGGGATTCCTACGCCATTATCCGCCAGCGTTAACACAGCGTGGCCGTCCTGTCTCTGAAGCTCAAAAAACAGGGCAGTGCCGGCAGGATTGTGTTTTACAGCATTAGACACAATATTTTCCAGTACCCGCAGGAAGGTCGTTTTGTCCAGCATACACCAGATGGATTCATCCGGAATTTCGATTTCCGGTACAAAGCCGCCAAGCTCCAGTTCATTGTACTTGGAGGCAAGATATTCCCGCAGTACCTTGCACAGATCCAGCCGTTTGGTTTGCAGCGTAAACTGAGGATGCTCCAGCTTACTGTATTCATGGAAGGTGTCGATCAGACCGGTAAGCCGGTTGGATTTCTGGTAGATGGTGTCCAGATATTCCGGTACCTTTTCCGGAGGAATTAGCCCGTCGCAGATGGCCTTTGCATAGCCCTGGATTACAGTAATGGGGGTCTTCAGGTCGTGGGAAATATCTGCCAGCAGCTTCTGCCGGTTGTCCTCCAGGGCCTTGCGCTGGCGCTCACTTTCGGCCAGCTGGGCGGAGAGCTGGTTGAAGGCACTGCAGATCTGTTCAAATTCCCGTGGCCCCCGGCAATGAATGGGCTCGGGGTCATTCTGCTGGGCCAGCTCGGTGAAGCCTCGCTCCAGTCGCTTCAGTGGGCCGCACACCTTTCGGCTGAGCCAGAGTGCCATTGCCAGCAGCACCAGAATATACAGGCCCAGAAACAGAAGAAGGGTACGGCTCCAGATCATACTCAAATGAGCATATTCCTCGTTGCGCAGGATCTGCTCGTACAAGATTAACCAGCGGGACTGACCGTCCGCGCTTTGAAATGGATGTTTCCAAATATAGTAACCATAGGGCAGCGTTTGGGTCAGATATCCGTAGGCCTCATCACTTAGGGTGTCAGTGTTCACACCGGGAATAGAACCGTAAAGAATGTTATGTTCCGAATCAAGGACCACAGGTGTCTGATACAATATGCCGGAATAACCATCGCTTGCCACCAGCGTCATCTGGCGACCCTGTTTATCATACCAATGGGTGACTGTGGGGTAAACATACTGTCCTTGCAGCGGAATACAGGCCAATGCTTCCGGAGAGATATCTTTGTGGGCTTTTCCATACAAAACCCGACCAGCATCGTCCACCACTACAATGCTTCCGGTCCGCCCCAGTAAGGTGTGTACCGGGAACTGATCGTATCGCTCCGCCTGCAGCAGCTCGTCATATTCGTTCAGATCCCGCTCGGAAAGGCTGATCACCGTGGTACTGCTTTCCATTAGCGCCCAAAAAAGCAAGGCGATCGCTGCGATTACAAGGAATAAGGTATATACCCCAAAGCATCGCAGCAGGACTGAAAAATAACTGGATTTAGTGCGTTTCCACCGCTTCAATTTTATACCCCAATCCTCTCACAGTTTTGATGAAGCACGGATGCCGCGGGTCATCTTCGACCTTGTCCCGCAGCTTGGAGATGTGCACCATCATTGTGTTTTCGTCGCTTTCAAAATAGGCTCCGCTCACTGCCTCGTAAAGCTGGACCTTGGTGAAGATTCGCCCCGGCGAGCGCATCAGGCAGCAGAGAATTTTGTACTCGGTGGGAGTCAGGGCGATGGGCAGGCCGTTTTTGGTCAGGGTCATGGCGTCCAGGTCCAGCCGCAGCGGTCCCAGCGCAAGTACATTGCTGCCGGAAAGGGCAGGGGAGACAGGATTCAGCTGATAAAACCGTCGCAAATTTGCTTTGACCCGGGCGATGATCTCCAGCGGATTGAAGGGCTTGGTCAGGTAGTCGTCCGCCCCCAGCTCAAGGCCCAGAATCTTGTCGTTATCGGTGTTTTTGGCCGAAAGGATCAGAATCGGCATATTACTGATAGCCCGCAGTTCGCGGGTGAGCTCGTAGCCGTTCATGCGGGGCATCATGATATCCAGCACCGCCATATCGATGGATTCGGTGCGGGCCAACTCCAGAGCGGCAGCACCGTCCGGGGCACAAAGTACCCGATAACCGCTGCTTTCCAGATACAGCTTGACCAGGTTGGTGATGTCCTGATCGTCTTCCGCAATCAAAATGGTGTGCGGCATAAATCTTGACCTCCGTTTAAAAATCGGGCCGGAGCCATTGCTCCGGCCCGTTGTCTTTATTGTACATCAGACAGGTGCCTATGAAAAGAAAAACTTATTCGTAGCGCAGCGCTTCGATGGGGTCCAGCCGAGCTGCACGCTTAGCGGGGTAATAGCCAAAGAACACGCCGATGGCCATGGAGAACAGTACAGCTACCAAAGCGGCAGTGAGCGAGGGTTTGACCGGATAGTGCATCATCATAGCGCCGGCACTGCCAAGTCCCACCCCCAGAATTACACCAATCATTCCTCCGATTAAACAGATAATGATTGCTTCCACGATGAACTGGAACAGGATTACCCGGCTTTTTGCACCCAATGCCATGCGAATGCCAATTTCACGGGTGCGCTCGGTCACCGAAACCATCATGATGTTCATCACACCGATGCCGCCCACCAGAAGGCTGATGGCTGCGATGGCACTGATACCAAGCTTCACGCTCTGCGTCATCTTATTCATGGATTTTACGATATCATCCAGGCTGGAAACCGAGACACTGAAGTTGGAATTATGGCTGTAGAAGCTATTGAAGAACTCTCGGGTGCGATCCATAAAAATTTGGTTGTTCACATCCTCCCGGGATTGCAAGGTCACGGTTTGATAACCACTGTCTCGCTGCAGCAGCTGAAAACCACTGCCCACCGGGATATAGATGTTAGTATCGAGATTTCGAGTTACGGTCTGGCCTGCCGGTGGTTTGTACTCATAGACTCCTATAATATAAAGGCGAAGGGGAATACCGGAAGCATCGGTTTTAAAGCTTTTTCCCAACGCATTCTCAGGAGTGGTCTTGTTGCCGAAATACTGAGCAACAAACCGGTCACTTACCACTGCAACTGCTCGATGATTGGTGCTGTCTGCATCGGTAACAAAGCGACCGGCCAACAATGTAATTTTGTCCAGGGTTTGTTGCCCGGGGGAAACGCCCATCAGCTGCCCGGACGCTTTGTGGCGACCAGAAACGACACTGATGTTGCCAAAGCTCTCGCTTACTGCCAACGCTTGCAGCTGGTCAGAAAATTTCTTCTGATACTCCTGCAGCATGGCGTCACTGATGCGGTCACTGGCAGAAGGCTCCTTATATTCAAATGATTCCAACGCCTTGTCCAGTTCTTCACTGTCTTCCAACGTGTTAAAAGAGCCAAACGCAAAGGGATCATCTTTCTGAACGACAGACAGAGTCACGTTCCGTGCACCGAAACCAGACATTTCTTCAGCCAGTGAACCGGAAAGAGAATCACCCACCGTGATGATGGCAATTACGGCACTAATGCCGATAATGATTCCCAGCATAGTGAGCAAAGCGCGCAGCTTGTTGGCACGTAGACTGGTAAGGGCCAGTCGTACATTTTCAAGGATCGACATGGCTGTTTGTCTCCTTTCTCCGGTCGGAAATAATGTTGCCGTCCCGCAGGGTGATCACCCGAGGACACTCCGCAGCAAGCTCCTGACTGTGAGTGATCAGAACGATGGTCTTGCCCTGCTGGCGGTGCAGGGTGTGGAAAATATCCATCACATGACGGCTGGTCTCGGAATCCAGTGCACCGGTGGGCTCGTCTGCCAACAGGATCGCCGGGTCATTTACCAGACTGCGAGCAATGGCCACCCGCTGTTTCTGACCACCGGAAAGCTCATTGGGTTGGTGAAAACGCCGCTGCTCCATGCCTACCATAGCAAGAAGTTCCCGGGCACGCTGCTCCCGCTGCCGGGCACCAACGCCGGCATACAGCATGGGAAGCTCCACGTTCCGTTGGGCGGTGGTGCGGCCGATCAGATTGAAGTTCTGGAACACAAAGCCGATCTTTTTATTTCGCACCTCACTCATCTCATCCCTACCGGCCCGCTGAACGTCCACACCATCCAGCCGGTAGCTGCCCGCGGTAGGCTGATCCAGTACCCCGATGATATTCATCAGGGTGGACTTGCCGCTGCCGGATTCACCGACAATGGCAACAAATTCACCGGGATAAACGGTCAGATCGATGCCATGCAGAATCTCCAGCTCATTTTCCTTGCCCACGTTATAGGTTTTTACAATGCCCTGCATCTCGATCAGCGGGGCCTGGAAGGACTGGTTCATTCCGCCACCTCCCCGGTGGAAGCACTTTCGGTACCGGCGCTGGCCGCATCACCCATGGGGATGGAGGTACCATTATCCGGCATCTGGGAGGCATCCGCCAGAATCTCCATACCGTCCTGCAAAGAAGCGCCGTTGACCTCTACCGCGTAGTCGTTTTTCATGCCAGTGGTCACAGTCACAGGGGTGAAGGCCCCCTCACCCTGGCGCACATAAATCACATCCTGGCCATCATCACCGGGAGCCACTGCATCCAGCGGAACAGAATACACGTTGCTCTTGGAAGCAAGAATGATTTCGGCTTTGGCCTTGCTGCCGATGAAGATATTTTCCGGGGTCTGGATGGCGATGTCCGCTGCAAATCCGGCAGAGGAGCCGCCGCTTTCTCCGTCACCGCTTCCGGCAGTGGGGGAAATGCGGGATACCGTGCCCCGGATCTCTCCGCTGGCGGCGTCACTGGTGATGGAAGCGGTCATACCGACCTGTACTTTGTTGATGGCATATTCCGGAATGCTAACCGAAAGAACCAGCTGATCCGTAGACTGAATGGTGGCCACATCACCCTTGCAGATGCTGCCCACATTCACCTTCAGATCGGTGATTTTGCCACTGGTCTCAGCCTTTAAAACCGTGTCTTCCAGACTTTTCTTCAGGTCATCCAGCGCTTTGCTTTCCACGCCTTTTTTCAGCTGCTTGTCTGCCTCCTGCAAAGCGGTGAGAGCCGTATTGATCGTGGTGTCACAGGCATCCAGTGCCTGGTAACGAGCTGCGTCCGCCTGTTTATAGGCGCTTTCTGCAGTATCGCGTTCCGCCGCCGCCGCGTCATAAGCCTGTTTGGCGGTGTTGTAGGCTTGGGTATAGCTGTCGTAGCTATACAGGGTACGGGCACTTTCCAGCGCAGAATTCTTCTCGTTAAGTACTGCATCGGCATTCTGATAGGCAAGGTAGGCATCGCCTTCGGTGGTGCCGCCCGCAGCAATCCAGGCATCGTAGGCTTTCTGACGGGCATCTGCCGCTGCATCTACGGCACTCTGTGCGCTGGATACGGCCTGCTCCATTACCTGATAGTTTGCCTTGGCCGTTTCATAAGCAGGGGTCACAGCACTCAATGCGCTGGCAGCCTTATCACGGGCGGCACGAGCCGCCTCTACCAGTGTATCCTGGTTTTTCTTTTCGTTATCCTTGGCGCGGCGGGCCTCTTCCACCTGAGCAGATGCTTTGTTATACGCGTCCTGCAGGCGCTGCTTCTCTTCGCCCATCTCTTTTTCTTTGTCCTGAATAGCGCGGCGGATATCGGTATCATCCAGAGTACAGATCACATCGCCCTTATTTACATGGTCACCAACCTTCACATTCAGTGCGGTGACCTTATTGCTCAGGCTGGTGGTTACCGAGGAAACCTTGGCGCTTTGTACGATTCCGGAAACATTCACCGACTCGTTCAGATCCTCTTTTTTCAGAAATACCGTGCGCGCATACGCCAGGTTTTCTTCAGCGGTATTTTTGGAAGAGGCAGACATCCGGCTCTTCAGTGCGACCGCACCGCCAGCCGCAAGAATAGCCACCACCAGAATAGCGGCTGCTGCACGCTTGTGTTTTAAAACAGGGGAAAATATCTTGATCGCCATATCGCTTCGACTCCTTTTTGTGTGGTGTTGTCTACAGCAAAAAGGATAGCGCAGCAATCTTTAGTGTGCCTTTAAAGAAAGCTTAAGATTCATAAAGATTTCGTTTTTGCCGGTCTTCCTGTGTGAATGCAATAAAATTCTGCACCGCTGCACCAATATAGTGCCCCTGAAGAGTCACAGCGCAAATCTCGCTGTAAAGCTCCTTTGCCTGCAGCGGATGCATCTGTGCGCCAGGCCAAAGATCCCGCGCAGCGGAAAGCGGTGCGCATGCAACCCCAAGCCCCTCCTGTGCCAGCCGAAGAGCTGTGCGGGAGTCCTCGCTGCAGCAAAATACAGCAGGTTCAAACCCAAGCTCAGCGAAATAACGCAGCAACACCGGCTCCCAGCGGCGGTAGAGAATCAGCGGCAGATCCCTCAGAACCGTTGGGTCGATCGGACCGCATAGCCCCTCGAAAAAGTGCGCTTGCCCCACAGCGCACATGGGTTCACTGCAGATGGGATGGATCTCCAATCCCTGGCCGGAAAAAGGGCGGCGAACCAGAGCCAGGTCGATACGCTGACTGCGAATCAGCTCTAACAGCTGATAGGAATCCCGCTCGGTCAGTTCCAGCCGTACATGGGGGTATCGAGTATGAAAACGGGCCACCCAATGGGGCAGAAGACTTGTACTCAGGGATGAGACCGACCCAATACGCAGCAGCCCCCGACCACCGGCCTGAAGATCCGCCATCTCTCGCTTCAGATCGGCATACTGCTGCAGAATACCCTGTGCCCGTTCACAAAAAAGCTCTCCGGCCTGTGTCATATGCAGGTGACGGGTATCCCGCTCAAACAACGGGCAGCCCAGCTCCTCCTCCAGCTTTTGCAGCTGCAAACTGAGTGGCGGCTGCGACATGTGCAGCTTTTGCGCAGCGGCAGTGATGGTTCCCGACTGGGCAATGGCAACAAAATAAGTGAGCTGACGCAGTTCCATAAAGCACCTCTCTATTTATATGGATAACATATAAAAATCACACAAACAAAATGTTTTCAATATCGTTTGAGATGTGCTATTATGATACCGTAAAAAAGAACAAGGGAGGCTTCTTTTCGATGAGGAACATGAAGATCCTGGGCGATCTGTTTCTGACCTTTATGCAGATGGGCGGCCTGACCTTTGGCGGCGGTTATGCCATGCTGCCGATCCTGCAGCGTGAGGTGGTGGAAAAACGGAACTGGGCCACCGACGAGGAACTCACTGACTATTTTGCGGTAGGGCAGTGTACTCCTGGCATCATTGCGGTGAATACTGCCACCTTTGTGGGGCAGAAGCAGGCAGGTGTGCTGGGTGGTATTGTAGCGACTCTTGGAATCGTGGCTCCTTCGCTGGTGATCATCTCTATTCTGGCCGGTTTCATCAACACCTTTGCAGAGCTGGCTGTGATCAAAAATGCTTTCGCAGGTATTCGGGTTTGCGTTTGTGTGCTGATTTTCAACGCGGTGTGCAAGCTGTGGAAGAGCTCGGTGAAAAACAAGCTGGCACTGGCGATTTTTGCAGTGGTCACACTGGGCTCGCTGTTTTTTGACCTTTCTCCGGTATTCTTTGTCGTAGTAGCCGCCGTGCTGGGCATTGCGCTGGAACAGTTTGCTCCGGCAGCTCGCAAAGACAAGAAGGAGGGAGAAGTATGATCCTGCTGCTTCGTCTTTATTGGGAGTTTTTCAAGACCGGTCTCTTTGCGGTGGGCGGAGGACTTGCCACGCTGCCGTTCCTTTCCCGGATGGCGGATAAAACGGGCTGGTTCACTCAAAGCCAGCTGATGGATATGGTGGCAGTGTCGGAGTCCACTCCTGGTCCCATCGGCATCAACACGGCCACCTATGTGGGATTTACCACCAGCGGTGTTCCCGGTGCATTGGCAGCTACGCTGGGGCTTGTCACACCATCCATTCTGATCATTCTGGTCATTGCCTCTTTCCTGAAAGCATTTCGTTCCAACCGCTATGTGGATGCTGTGTTCTGCTGCCTGCGTCCGGCTTCCACCGGGTTGATTGCAGCGTCCGGCCTTTCGGTGGCAGCCATCACCTTTTATGCGGCTGTTCCGGCGGGAATTCCGACAGGGATTCAGTGGAAGGCTGTGGCCCTGGCGGCTTTGCTGGTGCTGG
The DNA here is from genome assembly GCF_017889395.1 of Allofournierella sp. NCBI lineage: Bacteria > Bacillati > Bacillota > Clostridia > Eubacteriales > Oscillospiraceae > Allofournierella > Allofournierella sp. The sequence continues at coordinate 29,135 of NZ_JAGHKE010000009.1, forward strand.
CTACAAGAGCGATTCCTCAGACCAAAAAACTTCATCCTGTAGTTTGGATTGTTTTGTCTGCATTGGCGGGAATCGTGTTCTCCTTTGCGGGAGTATAATACGAATTAAAAAATGCGCAGCTTTTTAGAAAGCTGCGCATTTTTTCTCGGCCCGGATCAGGCCTCAAACTCATAAAAGCGGTCCGGTTGCAGGGTAGTGAAGATCACCTGCACCAGCGTGTACCCCAATTCAAAAGCGGTATCCCGCAGAATCGCGGCAACCTCTTCCCGAACCTCATCGGTCCGGTCAAACCAGGAGACCTCAATGATAGGGAATCCGGCAGTCTGCTGGCCACCCGCATAGAAGGTAGTGGGAACAAGTTCAAAAATCAGCCAGTCCTCCGGGCAGCCAATGGCGGCGGAAAGCTTTTGGCCCAAAGCGGGGGTAACGTTTTTCATCTGCTGGTCAGTGAATCCTTTTACAGTAATCTGCGGCATAACAGATCGCTCCTTTGTGCTTTTTTCCTATTTTATCACACAGTCGCTTCCTTCGTACAGCATGAGGTTCCTTTTGCATGGAAAAAACGTCGCGTTTCCCGGAACACCTGGGGTGACAGCCAGAGTACGGCCAGCAGGTTTGGCAGCACCATCAGCCCGTTAAAGGTATCGCTGATCTGCCAGACCAGATCCAGCCGGGTCACACAGCCGATTACAATACAGCTCAGATACAGCAGTTTATATGGAACAAGTGCACCCGGCCCGAACAGATATTCCACCGCACGCTCGCCGTAATAACTCCAGCCCAGCAGGGTAGAGAAGGCGAACAGCATCAGGCTGACCGCGATCAGTGCCCCGCCGCCCGGGCCGAAAACCGAGCGAAACGCATCAGCAGTAAGTGCAGCTCCGTTGGGCAGAGCAGAAAAAGCATTTGTTCCAAGGGCGGCGGCGTAGCGGGCGGGATCGTATACGCCGGAGCAGAGGATTGCAAGGGCGGTGAGGGTGCACATAAGCAACGTGTCCACCGCCACCTCGAAAACGCCCCACATGCCCTGAACCACCGGCGGGCTTCCGGCGGCGGAGTTGGCCATGACCGAGGAGCCCAGCCCGGCCTCGTTGCTGCTGACCCCACGGGCAACACCTACCTGCAGAGCCTGCTTCATGCCGTAGCCTGCCAGCCCGCCGAGCCCCGCCTGAAGGTTGAAGGCCTGCTGCAGGATGCTGTTCAGAACCATGGGCACCTGACGCCAGTTTGCAAGAATTACACACACCGCCGCCGCGGTGTACCCAATGGCCATGAAGGGAACCAGACGCTCAGTGATCTGTCCCATACGCTGAATGCCGCCCAGCATGGCAAAACCCACTGCGCCCGCAACGACCAGACCGGTGAGCAGCGGAGGAACACCAAAGGCATCCTGCAGACCGGTGGCAATAGAATTTGCCTGGGCCATATCACCCATGCCCAGGGAGCCTAAAATGCAGAAGAACGAGAACAGCAGAGCTAGCCAGCGACAGCCCAGGCCCTGCTCGATGTAAAACATCGCCCCGCCAATAGGTTCACCCTTGGCATTTTTACCTCGATAAAGCCCGGCCAGCAGATTTTCTGCATAGCCGGTCATGGTGCCGAAAAAGGCCGAGATCCACATCCAGAACACCGCACCCGGCCCTCCGGCAGCGATGGCCGTGGCCACGCCTGCAATGTTGCCGGTGCCCAGTGTGGCGGCCAGCGCGGTACAGGCAGACTGAAACCCGGTGATGCCGCCTGTTTTCTGTGACTTGCCACGGAACGCGGCCCCAAACGTGCTGCGCCACCACAGACGTATATGGCGCAGCTGAAAAAAGCTGGTTCCGAAGCTGAACAAAAGCCCGGATAATGCCAGCAAAAACAAGGTGACCGGCCCCCAGGCAAATCGGCCCAGCAGATCGTTGCACCAGCTCAGCCACCCGGAAAAATATCCCATGATAAGATTCCCCATACAGCGCTCCTCTTTTGCGGATTCTGCTAGAATATATGCACAGTTTTGCCCAAAGCAGAACCCAAAACCGGCAAAAAGGCGGCTGGTGGATTGTAGCGGCGGCATTTTGGTGGTATAATAGATAAAATTGTGTTTAAGGATGGTGCAATCGTGGCACGATATGACGCAGTATTGTTCGATGTGGATGGAACTTTGATTCATTCCAGCCCGGGCATTCTGACAACAATGGAATATACGTTCCGGCAGATGGGCATCGACCCGGCCGGTGTTGATCTGACCCGTTATCTTGGCCCGCCACTGCGGCGCAGCTTCGGTGAGCATTTTTCCGATGAGGCCATGGTGGAAAAGATGGTGGACATCTACCGTGCCCGCTATGCAGAGGACGGCTGTCACCGCTGCCAGGTGTTTGAAGGTGTGCGCCCCATGCTGGAGCAGCTGAAGGCTTCCGGTATCCGGCTGTATACCGCCACCTCCAAGCCTACAGTGGTTGTCACGCCGATTCTTGAGGAGCAAGGCCTGGCCGAATACTTCGATTTCATCGGCGGCGCCAGCGAAGACAAAAGCGTGGACACCAAAACCGCTGTGATGCGTCTGGTGCTTGCCCGTCCGGAACTGCAGGGGGCCCGTGTGCTGATGGTGGGCGACCGGAGCGATGATATGAAGGGCGCTGCAGACTGCGGCGTTCCCGTAGCAGCAGTGATGTACGGCTACGGCAGTGAACAGGAGCTTGCTCCCTTCGCGCCGACGCTGATGGCGAAGGATTGCCAGCAGCTGGCCGATTACATATTAAATGATTGATAAAAGACCTTGTAACCAAAAAGGAGGCAGACCTATGGCTAAGAAAAGAAGAAAGTCTTCTAATCTCAGCTTAACCCCCAAGCAGAAGCAGGCAGCCCTTGTGCTGGCCATCTGCGCGTTGGTGCTGATCGTAACAATCGTGGCAGTGGTGATTATCGTAAACACCTCTCACAAAACGAAAGATCCTTCCAGCAGTTCCGGCAGCACTTCCCAGGCGGTGCTGGATTCCGGCTTTGACGCAAGCGCTTACGGCGATACTGTTTTGGGCGAAACCGATGATGCTGGCCAGTCTTACATCGATGAGACCATCTTTGTGGGCGATTCCAACACCTACCGTTACTACCAGAACGGCCTGCTGTCGCTGGATCAGGTGATGGCGGTGGAAGGCCTTGGCATCCAGCAGCTCACTACCGATAAGTCCATCTACTTCAAGAACGACAGTACCGCTTATTCCATTCCCGAAGCTCTGGCGAAAATGAAACCCCGCCGGATCATCGTGATGATGGGTACCAACAATGCGGACGGCAGCATGAGCGCCGACAGCTTCGCCAGCAGCTATGAATCGGCTCTGAACGAGATTGTAACCGCGTATCCCTACTGCGATGTGATCGTAGCCGCAGTTCCCCCCATTCCGGAGGACCACAGCAATTATCCCAACATGAGTCAGGAAACCATCAATGAGTTCAATCTGGCTCTGGTAGAGATGTGCAAAAAGAACGGCTATAAGTTCCTGAATATCTCCGAGCTGCTGATGGGCGAGAACGGCTATGGTCAGGACCGCTACTTCCAGCAGGGTGATATTCATTTGAAGAAGGATGCCCTCAACGGCATCATGGACTATGCCCGCACCCATGCCTGGACCGGCACCGAGGATCGCCGTCCCGATACAAGCAATATTCCCACCCGGGTACGCAACGGCAATACCTCCGGCAACTCCAGCCAGGCTACTGCCACTCCGGACCCGAATGAAACCTTCACCGCTCAGTACAACGTGGACAAAAATGTTGGCGGTACCCTCACCAGTGGGGATATCTCTGGCAAAACCACTTTGAAATTTGAAGATCTGACCAAGAACGACAGCGTTACCGTAAAGGCGGTCGCCGCCGACGGTTATGAGTTTGTGAAGTGGAGCGACGGCAATACCAGCCCCACCCGAACCGACAAGAACTTCAAGCAGAACGTGAACGTGACCGCCATGTTCAGTGCCAAGCTGAGCATTTCCTTCAAGGAAGGCAGCTCCGCCACCATCAAGGAAGGCGAGAGCTACACCCTTCACATCAATGCGGTTGGCGGTGATGTGACCGACGATAACGTACAGTGGACCCTGAATGGTGAGAAGGTCAAGACCGGCTACAGCTACGGCCATAGCAGCTGGAAGGCGGGCACCTACGATATTACCGCCTCCATTAATGTGAACGGTAAGCTTTCTTCCGCAAGCTTCAAGCTGGTGGTAGAGGCAGCACCCACACCGGTTCCCACAGAAGCGCCTACTCCGGTACCCACGGCGGCACCTACTCCGGCACCTACGACGGCACCTACTCCAGCCCCCACAGCGGTTCCCACTCCGGACCCCACCGCTGCGCCGACTGAGGCACCTACTGCCACCCCGACTGATGTTCCGCCTGCTTCTTCCGAAGTCACCGGCTGAACATAAAATAAATACCGGTAAGAGCACCGTTCTTGCCATGGAAAATCAAAGGACCCGCTCTGCCCGGCAGGGCGGGCCTTTTCCTATGAAAATTCAAAACGAAAGGACGCTCTGTTATGAAACTGACTGTATTGGGCTGCGGCCGCTGGGGCACCTTCCTGGCCTGCTATCACAGCGCACGCAATGAAGTGATGCTCTGGGGCCGCCCCGGCTCCCGGGCAATGGCACAGCTGAAGGCCGAGCGCAAAAACTCCTATATCGAGCTGCCGGAGCAGCTGCAGCTCACAGAAGACCTGACCGGTGCGCTGGAATTTGCCGAGGCGGTGATCATCTCCATCAGCGCTCAGCAGCTGCGAGATCTGGCCAAAAAGATTCAGGCCCTGCCGGTGGCGGGCAAAACCTTCATTCTCTGCATGAAGGGCATCGAGGTGGAAAGCGGCAAACGCCTGACCCAGGTGTTCCGGGAAGAGGTAACCCAGCCGGTTCGTCTGGCCGTTTGGGTTGGCCCCGGCCATGTGCAGGATTTCTCTGCCGGTATCCCCAACTGTATGGTGGTGGACTCGGATGAACCGGAGACTACCGACTATGTGGTGGAGAATCTGAGCAGCGATTTGATTCGCCTGTACAAAGGGCGGGACCTGATCGGCACCGAGGTGGGTGCCGCGGCCAAAAACGTGATCGGCATCGCCGCCGGCATGCTGGACGGTATCGGCTATTCCAGCCTGAAGGGTGCGCTGATGGCCCGCGGTGCCCGGGAGATCGCCCGGCTGATTCGCGCCATGGGCGGCAATGAGCTGTCGGCTTATGGCCTGTGCCACCTGGGCGACTACGAAGCCACCCTGTTTTCGGCCCACAGCCACAACCGCCAGTTTGGCGAAAGCTTTGTGAAGGGCGAGCATTTCGATTGTCTGGCCGAGGGTGCTCCCACGGTCAAAGCATTGGTAAAGCTGGGCGAAGAATACGGGGTCGACCTGCCCATCTGCCAGACCATCCATAGCATGCTGTATGAGGGCTGCAGTGCCAAGGAGGCGCTGCCCCGCCTGTTCCAGCGCACCGTAAAGGGCGAGTTCGATTATTGAGTTTGCCGCTCCATGCACAGGGCCAGCCTCCGCCGCATACAATGGCGAAAAAGGGGAGGTGCTTTGTAGCATGACCAGTTGTTTTGATATCAGCATCATCGATGCCTGGAACACCGGCGACGAAGACGTGATCAATGGCAGTGTGGATAATTACGACTTCGATTGGGGCGGCAGTACACCGCCCTGTGGCTGCCGCAGAATCTGCTGCACTCAACCGCCGGAGGAGCTGCCGCCGGTCGATGAGGACACATGTGCAGCAGAGGAAGAATATGCCGAAGTCGAAGAGGACTATCCGGTAGTTCAGCTGTAACAGAACGAATCAAAAGGGCAGAGCCTGGCTCTGCCCTTTTGGTGTGTATTGCTTGACGAAGCGGTTAGAATAAGGGATAATAAAAGGAACGATACATCGGCAGCCCGCCAAACAAACGGCAGGGCTCAAGGCCGAACTTTATAAAGGGAGAAAACGACCCATGGCACATTATTATTGTTTGTTATTGGATATGGATGGCACACTGCTGGATTTTGAAGCAGCGGAGCATAAGGCGATCCAGGAGACGCTGGAGCATTTCGAACTGCCCAGCGATCACGAGACCGAGATGCTCTATGTGGAGATCAAC
>NZ_JAGHKE010000122.1:0-4658 GCF_017889395.1 Allofournierella sp.
CGGACGAACGGCCCGAAGCGGAGCCGGTGTTCAGTTTACGGGGCTGTTTGGGTTCATTCATGGGTATCCTCCCTGGTTTGCATGCCGCGCTTCAGGTCCTCCAGGGCCTCGAGCGACAAGGGGTCGATGGATTTGCCGCATTCCTTCATCCATCCAATGTTCTTCTCCACGGCCGTGCAGACGGCCTTGTCCAGATCCTCCTCGGCGAGCCTGCGCAGCTCGTACACCTCCGGGTAGTCCCGCTCGGCGCTGATCATATCGCTCAGATAAATGATCTTGTCCAGCTTGGACATGCCGGCCTTGCCGGTGGTATGGCAGCGGATGGCGCTGACGATCTCCGGGTCGGTGACGCCCCATTCGGTCTGGGCCAGGATGGCGGCACAGATGCCGTGCCAGACCGGCGGGGGGCTTTTTTCGGCATTTTGTGCCATTATAGCATTGTTTTGCAATATCTGCAACAATTCCTCCCGGCTGCGCTCCTTCACCGCGTCATGCAGCAAAGCGGCCAGCTCGGCCTTGGCCGGGTCTGCCCCGTACTTTTCGGCCAGATGCACCGCCGCGTCCCGCACGTTGATGGTGTGGGTGTAGCGCTTTTGGGAAAGGCACGCCTTTACCATCTTCTGCGCTTCTTTTGCGTTCATGGGTCCTCAGCTCTTTTCGTATAAATGATACTGTTTGCAGATGTGCTGCACCAGAGGCGGCAGTGCATCCATGCCCAGCTTCCCAGCGCGCACGTCGCTGGAGGCTGCCTGCAGCACCGGGGCATGGGCGAAGACTACCCGGCCGCCCGCTGCTTCCAGATCCCGGGCCGCTGCCGCAAGGGATGCCGCATCGCCGCTGTAGCGGCTCTGGACCACCAGGGTGGTTTTCTCCAGCAGGCTCTGCCACTCCCTCCACTGGGTGAAGGTGGTGAGCATATCGCTGCCCACGCTGAGAAAGATCTCGGCGCCGGGGTAGCGGCTTTCCAGCATGCGCACCGTGTCGATGGTATAGTTCTTGCCGCCGCGGCCGATCTCCCAGTCCGAGACGGTGAGATCCGGGTGCAGCGGCGCAAAGCACTGGCACATGGTCAGCCGCAGGCTGGCCGGGGTGGCGCTGGCCGCCTTGTGAGGCGGGATGCCCGCTGGCATGACCACCACCTTATCCGGCTGCACCGCGTCGATGGCGCTCTGCAAAAGTCGCATATGGCCGTTGTGGGGCGGGTCAAAGGTGCCCCCGAACAACAGCAGTTTCATTGCACCATTCCCCCATCCTGCCCGGCCATGCATTCAAACAACGAGGCTTGCCGGGCAGATATTTCAAAAAAGTTACAAACAAATTGTAAACAATCTGTTTTTCGGGCCGTTTTTCGGCTGCTCAGCGGGCGGCCTTCAGGATATCCTCAAACTTGGACTCCTTCTTTTTCTTCAAAAACAGCACGAACTTGGAGCCAATGACCTGCACCACATCGGCGCCGGTGGCCTCGGCCAGAATGGCGGCGGCCTCCTTGGCGTTGTACATGCTGGTCTCCAGCACCTTCATCTTGATCAGCTCCCGGGCTGCCAGGCAATCGGCGGTGGACTTGATGAGCATCTCGTCAATCTCGCCCTTGCCGACCTGGAAGACCGGATCGAGGGTGTTGGCGGCGGCGCGCAGCGCGGCGCGTTGTTTACTGGTGAGCATAGTGTTCTCCTTATTTTCTATAGAATCAATTGTTTTTGGCTCAGCCCTCGTTCAGGAAGGCGGCCAGGTTTTTGTCCAGCAGGGTCATGGCCTTGCCCCGGTGGCTGATGGCGTCCTTTTCAATGGCCTCCAGCTCGGCATAGGTGCGGTCCTCGGTGTTGGGGCGCACGCCGCCCTCTGCCAGGCCCACTTCATCGGGCACAAACAGGGGGTCATAGCCGAAGCCGTTGGTGCCCCGGCGCTCAAAGAGCACCCGGCCCGGGCACTCGCCCAGATAGGTGACAAAGCGGCCCTCGGGCAGGTAGAAGCAGACGGCGGACACGAACTTTGCCGCCCGTTTGCCCTCCTCCACCCCGGCCAGCTCGGCCAGAAGCTTGTCGTTGTTGGCCTCGTCGTCGCCGTGGCGGCCGCAGTAGCGGGCGCTGTAAACGCCGGGCGCACCGCCCAGCGCCTCCACCATCAGGCCGGAATCGTCGGCCAGAGTGGGCAGGCCGCTGGCTTCACAGATGGCCTTTGCCTTGATGAGGGCATTTTCCGCAAAGGTGGTGCCGGTCTCCTCCGGCGCCAGGGTGATGCCCAGCTCCTTCTGGCTTTTCACCTCATGGCCCTGGGCCTCCAGAATGCGGCGGATCTCTTTTAACTTACCGGCGTTGCCGGTGGCTGCACAGATGAGCATTGGAATCTGTCTCCTTCGGATCAGTTTTCAGCAAACAGAGCGTCGGCAAAATCGTGGGGAGAGAACTCCATCAGGTCGTCCACTCCCTCGCCCACGCCCACAAAGCGCACCGGCAGGCCCAGCTTCTGCTTCACGCTGATGACCGCGCCGCCCTTGGCGGTGCCGTCCAGCTTGGTGAGCACGATGCCGGTGGCACCGGCGGAGCTGATGAACTGGGAGGCCTGATTGATGGCGTTCTGGCCAGTGATGGCGTCCAGCACCAGCAGGGTCTCCACGCTGGCAGTCTCACAGGCCTTGTGCACGCTGCGGCTGATCTTGCTCAGCTCGTTCATCAGGTTCTGCTTGTTGTGCAGACGGCCGGCGGTGTCGCAGATCACGATGTCGTAGCCACGGGCGGCGGCGGACTGCACCGCGTCGAAGACTACGGCGGCCGGGTCGGCGCCCTCGTTGTGGCGCACCACCGGCACATCCACCCGGTCGGCCCAGATGCACAGCTGCTCGGCGGCGGCGGCGCGGAAGGTATCGCCCGCGGCCAGCATCACCCGCTTGCCCTGGTCCTTATAGAGCTTGGCCAGCTTGGCGATGCTGGTGGTCTTGCCCACGCCGTTCACGCCGATCATCAGGATCACGGCGGGCTTGCCGCTCATGTCCATGGGGGCGTCCGCCACCAGCTCATCGGTGATGATGTCCTTCAGGGCGGCCAGCGCGTCGGACGCGGTCTTGATGTGGTTCTTGCGCACCCGGGTGCGCAGCTCCTCCACCAGCCGCACCGCCTCATCGGCACCGGTGTCGGCCAGGATCAGCTGCTCCTCCAGGTCCTCGTACATATGGTCGTCGATCTCGCCCGCGTTGAGCATGTCCAGAATGCCGGCAAAGAAACCCTTGCGGGTTTTGGCCAGGCCTTCATCCAGCTTTTTCTTCCGGCTGAAAAGTCCCATAATGTCTCCCCTCGTTTCCTTATGCCACACCGGTTAAGGCGGGCCTGTGGTTCGATTGCGTCCGCTTTTTGGCGGACAGTACTCTTCTTTTATATCACGAAACCAGCGTCGCGTCCACCTGTTCCAGGTCCAGACGCAGCAGCTTGGACACGCCGTCCTCCTGCATGGTCACACCGTAGAGCACATCGGCGGCCTCCATGGTGCCGCGGCGGTGGGTGATGACAATGAACTGGGTGTGGTCGGTGATGCGGCGCAGGTACTGGGCGTAGCGGGCCACGTTCACATCGTCCAGCGCGGCCTCGATCTCGTCCAGGATGCAGAAGGGTGCCGGGTTCACCGCCAGAATGGCGAAGTAGATGCTGATGGCCACCAGCGCCTGCTCACCACCGGACAGTGCGGCCAGGTTCTTGATGACCTTGCCCGGGGGCGACACCTGAATTTCGATGCCGCATTCCAGCACGTTCAGCTCATCGTCCAGCTTGAGGCAGGCGGTACCGCCGCCGAACAGCTCGGTGAAGATGCGGCCGAAGTTCCGGTTGATCTCGGCAAAGCTGCGGGTAAAGATGTCCTGCATTTCGGTGGAGAGCTCGGCGATCATTCTCGCCAGCTCGGTGCGGCTCTTCTCCACATCCTGCACCTGGTTCTTTAAGAAGGTGTAGCGCTCGCTCACCTCTTTGTATTCCTCGATGGCGCCCACGTTCACGTTGCCCAGAGCCCGGATACGGCCCCGGGTCTCGGCCACCTGGCGGCGCAGGTCGGCGGCGCTTTCAAAGGGCACGCAGAAGGACTGTGCATCGCTCATGGTCAGCTGGTATTCCTCCCACAGCTTGGCGATCAGCTCGTCGTACTCCTTTTCGGCGGCGGCCTTGCGCTCGTTCAGGCGGGCCATCTCCTGGCTCATCTTTTCACGCTCGTCGCTCACCGCCCGCTGGCGCTGGCTCTCGCTGCTGATGCTGCCTTCCTTCTGCATCCGCTCCTCGGCGGCCTTGCGGATGGCCTCCTCGGCCTCGCGGATGCGCCCGGCGCTCTTTTCCTTTTCCTCCTGGATGGTGCGGATGCTCTGCTCGTGCTCCTCGTTGGCCTTTTTCAGCCGCTCGATGTTTTCCCGCAGAGCCAGCTCCCGCTGGCCGCTCTCGCCGTGACGGCTTTCCAGATCCCGGATGGAGGCCTCGTGCAGGCTCACGTCCTTCTCGGCGGCCAGACGGGCCAGGCGGGTCTCGCTCAGCTCGTCGGACAGGCGGGCCCGGGTGGCCAGGAAGCTGTCGTCGCTTCCGGCCAGCTCGGCCAGCTCCGCCTCCAGAGCGGCGATCTGCTGGCCCAGACGAGTCTCCTCGGCCTTGGCCTCCTCCAGCTCCCTGCGGCTCTGGCGGATGGTCTCGTTC
>NZ_JAGHKE010000123.1:0-4517 GCF_017889395.1 Allofournierella sp.
TCCAGCTGGTTCACCAGCACGGTGTTGCCGTTGGCCCGCATCTCGTCCATCATGTTGAGGGCCAGCACCATGGGAATGCCCAGCTCGATCAGCTGCATGGTCAGATACAGGTTGCGCTCGATGTTGGTGGCGTCCACGATGTTGATGATGCCCTGGGGCCGCTCGTTGATGAGGAAGTCCCGGGTCACGATCTCCTCATTGGAGTAGGGCGACAGGGAATAGATGCCCGGCAGGTCCACCACAGTGGCCTCCGGGTGCTTGCGGATCTGGCCGTCCTTGCGGTCCACGGTCACGCCGGGGAAGTTGCCCACGTGCTGGTTGGAGCCGGTGAGCTGGTTGAACAGGGTGGTCTTGCCGCAGTTCTGGTTGCCCGCCAGCGCGAAGGTGATGGGCGTGCCCGCGGGCAGGGCATTTGCGGTGCGGCCCCGCTTGGCGGCAGCTTCACCCAGGCCCGGATGGGCAATGGGCTCCACCGCCCGCAGGTCGTGCTGATGATGGTGCTCGGCCTCCACCTGCTCGGGTGTGCGGGTGTGCACGTCCTCAATGGTGATGCTCTTCGCATCCTCCAGGCGCAGGGTGAGCTCATAGCCCCGCAGCTCCAGCTCGATGGGGTCGCCCATGGGGGCGACCTTGCGCAGGGTCACCAGCGTGCGGGGGGTAAGGCCCATATCCAGAAAATGGCGGCGCAGCGCGCCGGAGCCGTTCACCGCCGTGATGGTGGCGGTTTTGCCGATCGGCAGTTGATCAAGTGTCATTGCGTAAACCCCTCTTTGCAAAAACGGAGCCGAAGCCCCGTTCTTTCTATGTTTCTCAATACTTTATTATAATGCCTATACGCTGCATCAGTGTAGCACCTGCGGATTCAAATGTCAATACAAGGCAAGACGCAGGCGGAGCAGGGGTTTTTTGCACAAAATAAAAGGCCCCGGCACAGCCGGAGCCAGCGGGCAAAGAAGAAATACGGTCAGCTGCGGGGCGGGGTCCACAGCTCGGTGGAGGGCTGCCGGTCCCGGATGCGGCGGGCCACCTCCTGGTGGTGCATCCGGCTGCAGGGGATCTGGCAGCCGTTGGCCAGGGTGAGCACATCCCGGAACAGGTTTTCCACGTGCAGCAGGTTCACCACATAGCTTTTGTGGGTGCGGGCGAAGCCGAAGGGCTCCAGCTTCTGGGCGATCTGGCTGATCTGGCCGCTGAACTGGTAGCTGGCGCTTTCGCCCACCAGGGTGATGCGCCGCACATCCGACTCAAAATAATAGATCTCGCTGTGCTTGATCTGCACTGTGCCCTCCTCACTGGTGAAGCTGTAGTAAAAGTCCGGCGTTTCACAGTGGGTCAGCGCCAGCCAGACCTCCTCCTGCAGGGCCACTCCGGAGAAGGGCCGCACCAGATAGCCGCAGGCCCGGGTGCGGTAGCCGGGAATGGCCCACTGCTCGCTGCTGGCCAGCAGGATCAGACTCATGGCCGGATGCAGCCGGTGCAGCTGGATGGCCGCCGAAAGGCCGGACCCATCCTCGCCCACATCCAGCAGGATCAGATCGAACCGGCGGCCCCGGTTGTATTCATCCAAAAGGGTGCGGCTTGAGTCGAAAAAAACAAATTCCAGCCCCACCCGTTTGTTCAGCGGGGCCAGGCTGTGGAGCAGCTCGGAATTTTCCTGCCGGTCGCGGCCGCACAGTGCGATATAGCGGATCATATAACCAGAAAAACCTCCTGTTTTAGGCGCGGAACGGGGAAAATACCCGGATTTTGATGTAGAAAAAAACGCCTTGGATTTGTTCATTTTGTATATATTATATGGACTTTGGTCAATAAAATCAACCGCTTTTGCTGATTTTGACGGTAAAAGTGCAGATTGTGCGCGAGCTGTACACACTTTGCCAAAAACTTGATATAGTGTTGCCGTGCCCGCTGGAAACGTTTTTTCAAGTGGGTGAGAGAGAAGAAAAAACAGGGCTGAAATCTGCCTTTGGCCAAGGGGCAGGCATCTCGGAACGCCCTGTAACAAGGAGGAACTCTTCATGGCAAATGCTCCCCAAACAGCAGCGCCCGAACAGGGCGGAATGAAAAAGACACTGTCGCTGTGGAACTTCTTCACCATCGGCTTCGGCGCCATCATCGGCACCGGCTGGGTGCTGCAGGTGGGCGACTGGATGGTCACCGGCGGCGGGCCCATCGCTGCGATGATTGCCTTCGGCATCGGTGCACTGTTCCTGGTGCCCATCGGCGCAGTGTTCGGTGAACTCACCGCCGCCATTCCCATTTCCGGCGGCATCGTGGAATATGTGGACCGTACCTTCGGCCACACCCTGAGCTACATCACCGGCTGGTTCCTGGTTCTGGGCAACGGTATCCTGTGCCCCTGGGAGGCCATCGCCATCTCCACTCTGGTGAGCCAGATGTTCGGCGATCTGTTCCCGATTCTGCGGTCGGTAAAGCTGTACAGCATCCTGGGCGCAGACGTTTATCTGTTCCCCACCATCATCGCGCTGGGCTTTGCCTTCTACGTGATCTGGCTGAACTTCAAGGGCGCTTCCAGCGCCGCCAAGCTGCAGGCCTTTTTGACCAAGGCACTGCTGGCCGGTATGCTGCTGGCCATGGGCATCTCCTTCTTCAAGGGCGGCCCCGCCAACATCCTGCCCTCCTTCCAGCAGGTGCAGAGCAGCACCACCCAGACTGCCGGTACCAACATGTTCGCCGGTATCGTGTCCGTTCTGGTTATGACCCCGTTCTTCTACGCGGGCTTCGACACCATTCCCCAGCAGGCTGAGGAGGCCGCTGAGGGTCTGGACTGGAACAAATTCGGCAAGATCATCAGCCTGGCCCTGCTGGCCGCGGGCGGCTTCTACATCATCTGCATCTACTCCTTCGGCACCATCGTTCCCTGGACCGAGTTCATCACCAAGGACGTGCCCGCTCTGGCCTGCCTGAAGGACATCAGCATGATCTTCTATGTGGTGATGCTCATCATCGCCACCCTCGGACCCATGGGCCCCATGAACTCCTTCTTCGGCGCCACCAGCCGCATCATGCTGGCCATGGGCCGAAAGGGTCAGCTGCCCGAATCCTTCGCGGTGCTGGATTCCAAGTCCGGCTGCCCCAAGCTGGCCTGCACCATCCTGGCGGTCATCACCGTGATCGGACCCTTCCTGGGCAAGAACATGCTGCTGAGCCTGACCAACGTTTCCGCGCTGGCCTTCATCTTCAGCTGCACCATGGTGAGCCTGGCCTGCCTGCGCATGCGTTACACCGAGCCCGATCTGCCCCGTCCCTACAAGGTCCCCGGCGGCAAGCTGGGCATCGCCGCCGCCATCGCCGCCGGATCCATCGTGATCCTGCTGATGGTGGTACCCTTCAGCCCCGCTGCTCTGAACGGCGTGGAATGGGGCATCGTTCTGGGCTGGCTGGTCATCGGCCTGATTCTGATGGCCGTTACCAAGGCAGCCAAGAAAAAGTAATTTTCCCCGTGAACCTATAAGCGCCCAAAATACGCTTCGGTACATACACAAACAAAGAAACAGGAGGTTTGTTTCATTATGAGTAAGGTAGCATTCGTTGGCGGTCTGCTGATCGACGGCACCGGCGCCGAGCCGGTCAAGGACTCTCTGGTCCTGGTGGAAGACAAGAAGATCGTATACGCCGGTCCCAAGAAGGAATATGGCCCCGATTACGAGACCCACGACATCACCGGCAAGACCATCATGCCCGGCCTGATCGATACCCATCTGCACTTCTCCGGCAACCTGACCGACGACGACACCGATTGGGTTCTGGAAGATCCCATCCAGAAGACCGTGGTTGCGGTTCAGCAGGCTCACGAGTGCCTGGAGCACGGCCTGACCACCGTTGGTGAGATCAGCCGCAGCGGCCTGCAGATCCGCGATATGATCGAGCGCGGCGTTATGACCGGCCCCCGTGTGGTGGGCACCGGCCTGGGCTTCGCCCGCACCTGCGGCCACGGCGACAGCCACAAGCTGCCCAGCTGGTACAACGACGAGAGCCATCCCTGGGCAGAGCGCGTAGACGGTCCCTGGGAGCTGCGCAAGGCAGTTCGCCGCCGTCTGCGTCAGAGCCCTGACGCCATCAAGATCTGGTCCACCGGCGGCGGCATCTGGCGCTGGGACAAGAAGACCGATCAGCACTACACCTACGAAGAGATCAAGGCCGTTGTGGACGAGTGCAACATGGTCGGCATACCCGTATGGAGCCATGCCGAGGGCTTCGGCGGCGCTCTGGATTCCGCCAAGGCCGGTGTTCATCTGATCATCCACGGCCAGGCTCTGAACGACGAATGCCTGGACATCATGGCGGAGAAGGGCATCTACTTCTGCCCCACCATCCAGTTCCTGCATGAGTGGTTCAAGACCTATCCCCCCGTGTACATTCCCGAGATGCACGACTCTCAGCCCGGTGAGACCGTGGTTGAGAAGGAGCTGAACCGCATCTACGCCAACCTGCGCAAGGCCAAGGCCAAGGGCATCGGCCTGACCATCGGTTCCGACTCCTTCTGCAGCAGCCTG
>NZ_JAGHKE010000124.1:0-4461 GCF_017889395.1 Allofournierella sp.
GGCCATCCCCGGCTGAGATCAGAGCAAATTGCAGCTCTGGGTCACCTTGAACCTGATCCGGGTAATGCCGGCGTAGGAAGTTTGAGGATCATAGCGCAATTTTTGCGCCCCTGCATGGTTTTTACCTGTGCAGGGGCGTTTTTTGTGCGCAGATGTGTTTTTATGTACTAATCTTTTTTCACGCGGCCGAAAAAAGCGGCCGGGAAAGGCTGGTACAAACCATGGCAAAATCGACGACCCGCACCCATGCGCTGGTGGAATGCGCACTGATGATCGCGCTGGCCACCATCCTGAGCTACATTCCCATCTTTAAGCTGCCTCACGGCGGTTCCATCACCCTGGTGAGCATGCTGCCCATCATTCTGGTCAGCTTCCGCCGCGGTCCCGCCTGGAGCATTCTCACCGCTTTCGTGTTCAGTCTGATCCAGCTGCTGCTGGGCGTTTCCGACCTGACCTACTGCCAGAGTCTGGGCGCCGTGGTGGGCAGCGTTCTGCTGGACTTCCTGCTCGCCTTCACCGTACTGGGTCTGGCCGGTCTGATCGCCAAGCCCATCCCCAACCGTCTGGCCGGCGTTTGCGTGGGCACTCTGGCGGTTTGCCTGCTGCGTTATCTGTGCAGCTTCCTGTCCGGCTACATCGTCTGGAAGGACTACGATTACGCCTTCGAGTGGATGACCGAATTTGGCTGGGGCGCCCAGATCGCCAGCATGGGCGAGAACGCTCTGTGCTGGCTGTACAGCGCAGTATACAACGGCACCTACATGCTACCGGAGGCTATCCTCACCACTGTAGTGGCCATCGTTCTCTACAAAATGCTGCCCAAACTGTTTGCGCCTCAGGCGTAATTTTTCTTCCAGCCGTGGGAACTTCCTTTTGGGGAAGTTCCCACGGTTTTTTTATTCTTCGCTGTGTCCGCTTTACTGGCATATAATTTTTTGTTATACTGAGGACTGCCCGGTCAGAAATCCGGAGTTCTTTTTGGAAAATGAGGTGCCCCCTTGAAACTGCACTTTTTATGGAAGAGCCTTGCTCTGGCCGCCTGCGCAGCCCTGATGCTCTGCGGCTGCGGAATGTTTACCCCCGAGCCGGAGCCTACTCCCACCCCGGTGCCCACTGCAGTCCCCACCCCCGAACCCACACCGGAACCCACACCCGAGCCCACCGTTAACATGGATGACTTTGGCGGTTACCCGGCCGTAGGCGATGAGCTGGGCCGTATCGTGATTCCCGGCACCAATGTGGACTGCACCATGTACTGGGGTGACAACAAAGCCCAGCTGGACCAGGGCGCAGGCACCTATACCGGAGCACACATCCCCGGTGAAGGCGGGACCATTCTGGCCGGTGCCCACACCAACACCTATTTCCGGGATTTTGAAAATGTGGAACTGGGCGACGAGATCGTGATCACCACCTATTACGGCGAATATCATTATGAGGTGGTGAACATGCAGGTGGCGCTGGACACCGATACCTCGGCCTACGATCTGGAAGCGGACGAGGAAAACGTGATCCTTTATACCTGCTATCCCTTCGGTACCCTGCATCACACCAGCGAGCGCTATTTCATCTACGGCAAATATGTCAGCGGTCCTGTAATCACGGATAACTGATAAAAACCAAAACCGCCCTTTCCGGCATGACCGAAAGGGCGGTTTTCCTTTTATTCTGTTTGATGCGCCACCTGGTCCGCCTGGGTCTTCTGCATGGCTCGCAGCAGCATTCCCTGGCGGCTGGCTGCCTCCTGCAAAGCCACCAGGCAATCCCGTGCAAGAGGTGACAGACCGTATTTTGCCTGCCACAGGGCCACATCCCGATTCATTGCCACCCCGGCACAGCGGCGCTGCACCAGCCCCTGGCGGCGACATTCCGCCTCCGGAAGCGGATTGGACCAGGCATAGCTGCCCGACACACCCCGCAGCAGCTCGTACATACTGGCCCGGTCCTGCACATGGATCCGTCCGGCAGGCTCCTGGGCGGACGTG
Source organism: Allofournierella sp. (assembly GCF_017889395.1). Lineage (NCBI taxonomy): Bacteria > Bacillati > Bacillota > Clostridia > Eubacteriales > Oscillospiraceae > Allofournierella > Allofournierella sp. Next base: position 1,986 of record NZ_JAGHKE010000124.1, read on the forward strand.
GAAAATTCCGTACGCTCGGCCAATTGGGCATCTCCCCGCAGGATTTGAGGGTACTGCTGCAGCTGCTCATAGTCCAGCAGCTCCTGCACTGCCAGCGGGTGGCTGAGTGCCATAAGCACACATGGATTGAAGCGCATCAACGTACGGCTGGCAAGGCCCGCCTTAGCAAACAGTTCTTTAAAATAATCATCGTACAGTAACTGGTAGCGTACCACGGCGATCTGCACCTGACCGCGGCTCACCGCATCCAGCGCCTGGGCGGTGGCAGATTCCTGATAGCTCACATTCAACGGTCTTCCCTGCTGCTTTGCCAGAAAAGACGCCAATGCCCGGGTGATATAACCGCTGTGCGGCCCGGCCAGCGCCAAGCGCATGGTTTGTTCATGGGTACGGTAGATACTCTCCAGTTCGTCCACCTGCTGCAGAATGGTCTCGGCATAGCGCAGCAGCTGAGCTGCCTCCACTGTGGGTTCCATCCCCTGTGCCCCTCGCCGGAACAGGCTTACCCCCAGCTCCTTCTCCAGCTCCTTGATGGTCCGGCTCAGATTGGGCTGACTGATATAAAGGTTCTGGGCCGCCTTGGTCACGCTGCCCACCCGCGCGATCTCCAGAACACAGCGCAGTTGCTGCAAATTCATCCGTGTTTCCCCCTTTGTGTAATTTGCTAGCATATTCACACGAAAGATGCGTAAAAACTTTGTAAAAAGCCTCGCATTATATCGTTTTTGATATAGTTTTATTTATATAATACATTACCCGCCAGGATATGGCAATGGTATCATAGGGGTGTCAAGAAAATAACATTCAAACGCCAGCCGCCTTGTGCGGTTTCTTTTCGCCCATTCTGCGTTAAGATTTTAACGTTTAGAACATGTTATTTCATTTTTCGGTATTTTTTGGAGGTAATGAACAATGGCACGTTTTACTCTTCCCCGCGATCTGTATCATGGCAAGGGCTCTTTGGAAGAAATGAAGAACCTGGGTGGCAAGAAGGCTTTCGTCGTTGTAGGCGGCGGCAGCATGAAGCGCTTCGGCTTCCTGGATCGCGCCATCAACGCCCTGAAGGAAGGCGGCATGGAAGTTTACCTGTTTGAGAACGTTGAGCCCGATCCCTCTGTGGAGACCGTTATGCGCGGCGCTGCTGCCATGACCGAGTTCCAGCCCGACTGGATCGTTGCCATGGGCGGTGGTTCCCCCATCGACGCTGCCAAGGCTATGTGGGCTTTCTACGAGTACCCCAATGTGACCTTCGAGGAGCTGTGCATCCCCTTCAACTTCCCCAAGCTGCGCCAGAAGGCTCACTTCTGCGCCATTCCTTCCACCTCCGGTACTGCTACTGAGGTTACCGCTTTCAGCGTAATCACCGACTATGCCAAGGGCATCAAGTATCCTCTGGCCGACTTCAACATCACTCCCGATGTGGCCATCGTTGATCCCGAGCTGGCTGAGAAGATGCCTCCGAAGCTGACCGCTCACACCGGTATGGACGCTATGACCCATGCCATCGAGGCTTACGTTTCCACCTGCAACTGCGATTACACCGATCCTCTGGCTCTGCATGCCATCAAGATGATCCACAACGATCTGGTTGCCAGCTACAACGGCGACATGGATGCTCGTGACCGTATGCACAACGCTCAGTGCCTGGCCGGCATGGCCTTCTCCAACGCTCTGCTGGGCATCGTTCACAGCATGGCTCACAAGACCGGTGCTGCCTTCAGCGGCGGCCACATCGTACACGGCTGCGCCAACGCCATGTACCTGCCCAAGGTCATCAAGTACAACAGCAAGGTTGAGAGCGCTGCCGAGCGTTACGCCGATATCGCCCGCTTCATCAAGCTGGAAGGCAACACCACCGAGGAGCTGGTGGACGCTCTGATCGCTGAGATCAAGAAGATGAACGCCGCACTGAACATCCCCACCTGCATCAAGGAGTACGAGGGCGGCATCATCGACGAGAAGGAATTCATGGAGAAGCTGCCCCAGGTTGCTGAACTGGCCATCAGCGATGCCTGCACCGGTTCCAATCCCCGTCAGCCCAGCCAGGAAGAGATGGAGAAGCTGCTGAAGGCTTGCTACTACGACCTGCCCATCGATTTCTAATCGATTTTCCCGCACTGAATGCCCTCGGTGTATTTACACCGGGGGCATTTATACGTTATAATGTAAGAGGACTGTGCATTTTTCCGGTCCCTCACCGGCTTTTGCATGTATCCGCAAATGCCGGTTTCATTTTGTGAGTGAAAAGGAAGCGATTTGCCATGTTTAAGATCGTTGAACGAAAAGAGTTGAATCCCACGGTCACCAAGCTGGTGATCGAAGCGCCGCTGGTGGCAAAGAAGGCTCAGCCGGGCCAGTTCATCATCGTGCGTGCAAAGGAGGATTCCGAGCGAATCCCCCTGACCGTAGCGGACTACGACCGCGAAGCCGGCACCGTGACCATCATCTTCCAGATCGTGGGCGGCTCCACCATGGA
>NZ_JAGHKE010000125.1:0-5456 GCF_017889395.1 Allofournierella sp.
CCGAAGTGTCCACAGGCGGAGGCATAAATGTCCAGCGCCTTATCTTCGCTGAAATGGTAGCCGTGCTTTCTGCACCACTTCTGGTACTTGGCGGCAAAGGCCTTCTCAGACAGGCCACAGACGCACTCGCAATGCCAAAAAGCAGCCACAAAGTCTACCCATTTCTCACTGCCATCGGTGCGGGGCGGACTGGTAAACAGGCGGTTTGCATCTGGAAAAGTAGTGTCCAGCAGGGAGATTAAGTTATTCTTCAGCATGGTCTGTACTTTGGAATACTGCTGGTACTGCCGGTAGCAGGTCTTCAGCATGAGCCGGGTGTCCTCTTCCGGGACATATCTCGGCAGTGTGAGCCAGTGGTCAAGGCCGTAGTTGGCCAGCTTCACGGCATCCTTCTTGTCGGTCTTGCCACGTCTTAAACTGTTGTTCCCGTAGTCATGCACCAGCATTGCATTGACTACGGAGACATAAAGCCCCGCGTCGTGGAGCAGCCAGGCCACCGGCGCGTGGTAATTACCCGTGGATTCCATCACCACACGGGTCTCACCGTCCAGGCTTTTGAGCAACCCTGCCAGCTTGCTCAGTTCACTGGCGGTGTGGCGCACTTCAAAGGGTGAAACCACCACTTCTCCGAAGGGCCGCATGACGGCGATCATGCTTTTCCCTTTGGAAACATCAATGCCAACACAGTTCATTCGCGTTCCTCCAATACCAAGGATCTGCAACCGGAATCCATCTTTTCTCGCTGCCGATTCAATCTATTATGTGACGCGAACTCTCCGACATTCGGTGGCTCAACCTGCTTAAATCGAACGCTACAACAAGAGGATGGCTAACAGTCTTTCGCACGGACATATAAGCCCAAGGAGTGATTGGTCAGCCAGTTGCTCCTCTTATTGTAGCTTAGGCACGAGATGGAGGGAAAGCCGAACTGGCTGCCCGGTTTTCCTGTCCAAATTTATTGTAATAGGAGGAGGGGCGCATCCGGGAATTTTCGGTATCCAGCGCCACGGTGGAGCTGGCGGCGGTGGCCGTGGGCTGCGAGCCCGCCCGCATCGCCAAGAGCCTTTCCTTTCTGGTGGAGGACAAGCCCATTCTGATTCTGGCGGCAGGGGATGCCAAGGTGGACAACCCCCGCTACAAGGCCCGGTTCGGCACCAAGGCCAAGATGATCCCCGCCGACCAGGTGGAGGCGCTCATCGGCCATGGGGTGGGCGGAGTCTGCCCCTTCGGCACAAAGCCCGGCGTGACCGTGTATCTGGACGAATCCCTGCGCCGGTTCGAGGTGGTGTACCCGGCGGCAGGCACCGCGGCCAGCGCGGTGGAGCTGAACCTGGCCGAGCTGGAAAAAGCCAGCGGCGCATCCGGCTGGGTGGATGTGTGCAAGGGCTGGAGGCCAGAGGAATAACACCAAAACAAAAAGGCTCCCCGATCAGGGAGCCTTTTCGCGTATCAGATCAACCGGCGGTGAAGTAGCCCTTTTCGCAGAGCACCTCCAAAAAGGAGTTCACCGCCTCGTCGTCGAACAGGTCGGCGTAGTCGTTTTTGGACGCCACCGCCTCCGGCGACAGGTCCAGCCGGCCCTTGGCGGCCAGCCGGTCAAAGGCCTCGCTCACCGCGCCCCGGCGTGCCTGCTCGGCCATGGCCCGCACCGGGCCCCGCTTTTGCAGAAACGCCAGAAAATGCGCTGCGTCCCAGCCGCAGACCAGCTTTGCCTCGGCGGCTTTTTCGGTGACCTCCTGCAAGAATTTCTGTTCCAGATCGCTCATACTCGATCCCTGCCTTTCGCTTGCTTCGTTATTGCTGCGCGCCGTTTTCACTCACAGCGCGATCACGTCCAGATCATAGGGCACATGCAGATCGCCCTGGTAATACTCCTTGCCCTCGGCGGTGTACAGCCGCTGGCGGTCCTCGTAGGTTTTGTCCTCGGTGTGCCAGAGCACCAGATGGGGCACCGCCAGCTGAGCGGCCAGCTCACAGGCCTCCTTCACGGTGCTGTGGTGCTTTTCATAGGGCTTGAACTTCTCCCGGTCGCCGTACAAACAGAACGCCTCGCACAGCAGCCAGTCGCTGCCCTTCACATAGCCCTCGCACAGGGGGTTGTAGGGCTCATCGCCCAGGCAGGTGAGCTTCTGGCCGTCCTTCTCGGCGGTGAAGCCGTACTGCTCCATCTTGGTGGAGTGGATGTCAAAGAAGGTCACGGTGTGGCCCAGAATCTGAGCCTGCTCGCCGTCGGCCACGCCATGCAGCAGGATGCGCTCACCGATCAGCTTGGCGAATTTGCCCTGCACGGTCAGCCGCACCAGCGTCTGGATGGTCTCGGGCAGGCCCTTGTGGCACCAGATGTGGAACTCGCCCTCATATTTGCCGTCCAGCATCAGGGTGGCGATCTTGCGGATCACCCACACCACGCCCAGAATGTGGTCGGTGTGGGCGTGGGTCACGATCAGGTGGTGAATATCCGCCGGGTCGATGCCCGCCTTTTGCAGCTGCACCAGAATGCCGTTGCCGCCGCCCGCGTCCACCAGCAGCACCTCCTCGCCCTGATGCAGGGCAAAGCAGGTGTTGTAGCAGCGCAGGGCCATGGCGTAGCCGGTGCCCAGAACCGTGATCTTTTCCATTGGTCTTTCCTCTTCCTCTACTTTGTTATTACTTTCCTTCCCGGATGAAGCGGCAGGCGCTTTCCATGGCCTCCGCCGCCTTCTTGATGGGGAACATCTGGAACACATGCCACATGCCCGGCCACTGCTCCAGCCTGCACAAAACGCCCTGCTCCTGCATGGCCCGGCGCAGGCCCAGCGAATCCTCCAGAAGGATCTCGTTGTCGCCCACCTGGATCAGCGTGGGCGGGAAGGAGGCAAAATCGCCGTACAGGGGCGAATATTCCCACCTGGACCAGTCCGCCCCGGGGGCGTAGGCCTGGCGCACCGCGCAGATGTAGTTTTTGGTGAGCATGGGGTCGGTCTCGCCCCGGCTGTCGTAGCTCTCGCTGGTGGCGGTCATGTCCGTCCAGGGGGAGAACAGCACCAGCTGGCCCGGCAGCTTTCGGCCCTCGGCCCGCAGCCGCATTACCAGCTCCAGCGCCATGTTGCCGCCGGCGGAATCGCCCGCCAGCACCACATCCGCCGCACCATAGCCCTGGTGCATCAGGTAGTTCCATGCCTTTTCCGCGTCCTTCAATGCCGCCGGGTAGGGATGCTCGGGGGCCAGCCGGTACTCGAAGGCCAGCACCGGGCAGCCGGTGCCCTGGGCCAGCTTTGCCGCCAGCGGCCGGGCGTAGCCCAGGTTGCCGGTGGTGTAGCCGCCGCCGTGGCAGTACAGCACGATCTTGCGGGGGTGTTCCCCCTGCTCGGGCCGCACCCAGGCGGCGGGCATGCCGCCGATCTCAAAGGGCTCCCAGCGCATGCCCAGCATGGGAGTGACCATGCGGCCCAGCAGCTCCTGGCCCTTGCGCTGCCGCTCCAGATCCTCCGGGGTGGTGGAATCCGGCGAGGTGGCGGAATGGATGGCCTTCAGCGCCGCGGTCAGGGTGGTTTCAAAGCGTTTTTCCAGCGACAGAGCGCTCTGCTCCGCGTCGGGTCGGTTCATTTTCAGCATAGGTTCTCTTTTCCGGCCGGGATCGTTTTTACCGGCCTTTCTTTTATTGTACCATACCCCGGCAGCTTTTGATGGACATTCTGAGAATTTTACATCCCATTCGCCCAAAACGTGGTAAAATAAGGAAAAAGAATCCAATTCTTCGGAGGTGAACGCCATGCCTTCCCTTCCCGGCGGCTGGTCCCGGCTGGACAACGCCGCCCTGATGTATTCCGCCCTGCAGCGGGAGGACTATTCCGCCGTCTACCGGTTTTCGGCCCTGATGCGCCAGCCGGTGGACCCGGTGCTGCTGCAACAGGCGGTGGACACCACCCTGCCCCGCTTTCCCGGCTTTGCGGTGCGCATCAAGCAGGGGATGTTCTGGTATTATTTCGAGCCCAACCATGTTCCCGGTCCCTTCGTTCAGCCGGACATCGCCAACCCCTGCCAGCCGGTGCGCTTCCGCAAGGGCGAGGATTGGCTGATCCGCTTTTTCTACTACGAGCGGCGCATCTCCATGGAGGTGTTCCATGCCCTGGCGGACGGCTCCGGCGCGCTGACCTTCTTCCGCACCCTGCTGGCGGTATATCTGCGGCTGTGCGGGCACCACATCCCCAACGAGGGGGGCGTACTGGACGTGACCGCCCCGCCCGACCCTGCCGAGCAGGAGGACGCCTATTCCCGTTACGGCCACGCCCGCAAGTGCCTGGGCATGCGGGAGCCCCCCGCCTACGCCTGCACCGGCGAAAAGGAGCCCTTCTACACCCTGAACGTGACCATGGGCCTTGTGTCGGTGGCCGAGCTCAAGGCAGTGGCCAAGGGCTACGGGGCCTCCATCACCGAATATCTGGCGGCGGTGCTGCTGGAATCCATCCAGATCCGCCAGCGCCGGGAGGGCCGCCGCAAGGAAAAGCAGGTGGCTCTGGCGGTGCCCATCAACCTGCGGCCCCACTTCCCCTCGCCCACCCTGCGCAACTTCATCCTCACGGTGCGCCCGGCCATCGACCCGGAGCTGGGCGACTACACCTTCCCGGAGATAGTCGCCCAGGTGCACCATCACATGCGGCTGCACATCAACCGGGTGGAGATGCAGGCCACCATCGCCGGAAACGTGGCGCTGCAGAACAATCTGCTTTTGCAGCTGGTGCCCTCGCCCATCAAGAATCTGGCGCTGGATCTGAGCTACCGGCTCATCGGCAACCGGCCCTATTCCACCACCCTGACGAACCCCGGCGTGTTTAAGGTGCCCGCCGCCATGGCGGAGCACATCGAGCGCATGGAGATGATTCTGGGCCAGTCCTACACGGCCCGGTCCAACTGCGCCTGCATCAGCTACGGCGACACATTGACCATCACCTTTGCGGGCATCGTGAAGGATACCGATATGGAGCGGGAGTTCTTCCGCCATCTGGTGCGGGAGGGCATCCACGTGAAGGTCCTCTCCAATCGAAAGGAGTAAACGAGCCATGTCTTATTGTGTGCAATGCGGGGTGGAGCTGGATTCCACCGCCGAGCGCTGCCCTTTGTGCGGCACGCCCGTATATAATCCGAATCAGCCGGTGGACCGCACCAGTCCGCCGCCCTTCCCGGCCATCCGGCAGGAGGTGGCCCCCATCGACCGGCGGGAGCTGGCGGTGGCGGTGACGGCGGTGCTTTCCTCCGCCTCGGTGTTCTGCGTGCTGCTGAACCTGATTCGGCATCGCTTGCCCTGTGCGCGGTGTTCCGCAAAAAGCCCTCGCTGCTCAGCGCCTTCATGGCGGTGATTCTGTGCATCGGGCTGTTCTTGCTGGTGCTGGAATTCTTCATCGACTTCACCGTCTCGGGCAGCTACCGGCCCTTCTGGTCGCTCATCGCCTTCGGCGCCTGCCTGGCCCTGATCGCCC
>NZ_JAGHKE010000010.1:0-49005 GCF_017889395.1 Allofournierella sp.
GAACTCGGGGCGGAACTTGTAGCCAACTTCCTCCTCAAACTGCTTCAGGATGTAGGGGGAAACGCTGGCGGAGTAGCCGTACCAGTCCACATACTTCTCACGCTTCAGCTCGTCGAACAGCAGGGTGAACTGATGGAAGAAGGTGGTGTAGCGGATCACGTTCACATAGGGATGGTCGGCAATGAACTTGCGCAGGCGCTCCATGGTGAACTTGTGGGTCTTGGGCTGGCGCACGTCGAAGGTGATCTGGTGCTCGAAGTTCTGCCAGTTGTTGGTCACCGCATTGTACATATGTACGGGGTCCCAGATCAGGTAAGCCAGGAAGCTCACGGTGTAGTCGTGGAAGGCGGCGGGAGCGGCGATCTCCACACAGCCGGTGGCTTCGTTGTAGCTCCACTGCTCCACGGGCACCACTTCACCGGTGGTGCGGTCGATCACTTCCCACCAGCGCTTGATGTCGTCGCGGGTGTTCACCTGCATCAGCTCATCCGAGATGCCCTTCATCAGGGGGATGCTCAGCACATCGCCGGTGGCGGTGTAGAAGCCGGTCATGATGTAGCACTGCTGCACCTCATCCGGGTTGGCCTTGGCCCAGGCGTTGTCCTTGCGGGTGGTGTAGTAGGTGGAGTAGATCTTTGCACCCACCTGGGTCAGCTCTTCGGGGAATTCGGTGCCGTCACAGTCACGGATGGCGTCTGCGCCCCAGCGCTTCAGAATGTCGATGGTCTCCGGCACGATGTCCAGGTTGGTGGGAATGGTTACCCGGCCACAAGTGGGGCTCTTTTTTTTTATCCATTTGTTTTTCCTTTCTATTCGGTGCATGCCTACTGTCTCAGATTTCGCCCTGATCCACGCCAATGGAAATTTGCTTTGTCAGTACATTACCAAAAAAATCATATGCACAAGTATCTGGAACTTCAATTCCGGCATTTCTGGCCAGGCTGTCAGTTGTCAGTCGATACCCGTCGAGAGTATCTAAAGCTGTTCCGTCTGCTCCACCTGTGCCGCCAGTTCCGGGAGCTTTCAGACCATGTGTGCCAGAAAGATTACCGTTTCCAGAAGGTACATTTGTAAAGCCGCAGAACAGATTGTTTTGATACTGAGTTACATCTTCAAACCAGTTCTGCTGTACAGGAGCATCTCCTGCCGAAACAAGGATGTTGTTTTGAATTACCGTTGGTCCAACGAACTCGCTGTTGGTTGCTAGGAATGGAACACCCGGTTTCATATAAAAGATATTATTGTAAATGTATGCTACTGGACTGTCTGCCGGCAAAATCATGGCCCGATCATCATTTTGACTGATATTATAGCGGAACACAGTGTTTACAGCTTCAACGCCACAGACCATCAAACAGCCGCCTTCATTATCGTGACTGTAATTGTATTGATAGATAGTGCCATCGCTCCAGTCCGCATCAAACGCCTGCCCATCTTGGTTTTCACCTCCATGATAACGAGTGTGAAATACCTCATTAAACTGGAACAGGGCATTTTTGCACTTCCAGGGCCACACTGCTGCCGCAACACGCCCAAAATCACTTTGTGCGTAATCTGTTTTATTGATTTGCTGGCCAGCTCCGTCCGAAACGTTGTATTCGATCAGGGGGCGGTCGCAATACATCGTGGTGATTGCATCTCCGCCAGGATCTTTCACATAATTGTTTCGGATGCGCACTCGAGTTGCACCATAACGCATTGCAACCTCATCGGAGATCTCAAGGGTAGTAAACTTCTCGCAATAAGCAGTATAAGCTACAGCGATGCCCCAGCGATATACATCCTCCAGATAACAACCCTCGATCAAAATATCATCGTATCGGGAAATGCCGGTGGCTGCCTCATCTGCAGGTTTAAATGCAGTGAAGTAGATTCCACCGTTATTCATGTGCTTATCATAAACATTTCCGTGAATATGGCGGATATCCAGCTCCCGCAAATGAATGTGATGAAGGGTGCCAGCGTTCTGCGCTACGACTGCCACACCGGTGCGGTTCATCGCATCAATGTCATTGTAGACCGCATCGAACGGAAGTCTCCGATTTGAAACAGCAATGTGGCTGATCTCTATCCCATCGCAATCATACAGCAGAATCGAACTGGACACATAGCCCCGTCGACGGTGTAACGGATTGTCCAGTTCAACACCATAATCCTGAAACCATAGCCCACTGCCGTTAGTTTGGATACAAGGTAAGGGGCCATTACCATAAGCATCAATCACGATTGGAGCCTGATCACTGCCGTGGACATTCTTCAGATGTAGAGCTTCACCACAAAAAACACTGCCGCGTTCTAGAAGAAGGCGGTCACCCGGTCCAAAGGATCGGGCGACCAACGCCTGAAGGCTTTGAAACGGCTGCTCCGGGCTGAGGCCGTCGTTGGTATCGTTGCCGCAGACTGCACTGCAATAATAGGTTACGGGAACATGAGCTTCCTCAATATTACTGATTGTTTTCATATCTTCACTCATTTCAAACATTAAATACCAGTCTTTTCAAATACTGAACTGGTGACACAGAGTATTTGCGGTGACGATCTCACCGTACGCTTCGCGTCCGGGCGTGCGCCCATCCAGCGCCACGATGCCGCTGTACGGCAGATACGCCTCATCCAGTTCGGTTAGAGTTTCCAGTGCACCGCGCTCATACAGAGTCAACCTCTGGCACAGCGCCCGGCAGCGGCCGCTCAAGCCACCCAGGCGCAGATCCAGCACTTCCAGCCCTTGGCCCTTGCACTCCTGCCCCCACACCAACACCGTAGCGCTGTGCAGGGCATCCACTGCTTCGGCCAGCTGCATCAGCGCCGCCGAAGCTGCATGCAGCCCAGAGTGCTTCTTCGTGCGCCAGGCTTCATGCAGCTGGTGAGATGTCGTACAGCGCAAAGCAAGTACCGTGGCCAGCGAACGATACATTTCCATGATATCTCTGAAATGGGGGTCGCACATGACGGCAGCCGTCTTTTCGTATTCCTTCGCCAGGCCCTGGTAGTGAGCAGCAAGACGCGGCACATCCTTTGTGATTGCCGGCAGAAACAGTTCACTGGCAATATCACCATATAGCAAGAGCTTATGAGGGATCAGTGCCTCCAGGTTCGGCTCAGGACGGTCAGGAATCCGATCCAGCTTTTCAATGCTTTCGTAGACGGTTAACGACGCACCGCTCAACAAGCGGCAGCAGGCATCGGTCTGACTGGGGTCGGCACTGCCAAAACGCAGCAGCCCATACAATGCCAGCCCCGGAAGCACTGTGGCCAACGGAGTTTCATCGCCATCATCACCCCACAGCGTGACCATAATTTCTTCAACGCCCATGTCACAACAGGCCTGTGTTGCCATGATCGCATCCCGGAAGCTTTTGCTCAGGCAGGGGACCCATCCGCCCCACTTCCATACACCGCCGGCAAAGACCACATTCAGGCAGCCGCGACGGCGCAGCTGTTTTTCATAATCTTCCTGCTCGTCGTGGTAATAGTCCCAATACACGAATCGAAGATTTTGGGGATACTGCTTTTTCTCATCTTCCGTAACCGGAGCACTGTCTCCGTAATAATCCATCAACGGAGTGTGGTCTCGGAACAGCATATCATCCCAGATCATAGGCTGCAATCCGTATTTATCACACAGGGTGCACACTGCTTCCAAATGTTCTCTCAGGATATCCCGGTGATCGCGCCAGCCCTTGTGGAATCGGTAGCGCCCCGTGCCAAGGCCGACCGCTTCATCCATTCCAAGATGAATTCTGCGGCTGCGGAACGTTTTGCTGAAATGAGCGATCATCGCCTCCACCAACTCGATTGTACCCGGTTCGCTAACCATCAGATTATCCACCGTATCTCGCACAGGGTGCAGATATTTCCAGCGAATTGCAGTGCGCAGATGGGCCAGCGTCTGGATGCAGGGAATCAGCTCCAGCCCAAGACTTGCTGCAAAATCGTCCAGTTCCTTTTGTTCCGCCACACTGTACCGGCCACGTCGGTATCCGAAATAAGGGTAGCCCGGCAACTCATATGTATCCTCCATATAAAGGTAGCAGGCGGAATATCCCATAAAAGCCAGCTGGCACAAAAACCGCTTGAGAACCGGCAGTTTATAAACGGAGTTACGGGATACATCCAACATTGCTGTCAGCTCCCGCACACGGGGAGTGAGACGCTCAGTGACCTTATCTCTCTGCGTCATTGATCGACCAATCAGCATCAGCGCATCGGTCACGTTCGCGCACTCCAGCACGATCTCATTGTCTGTGCGCCGCCAACTCATTTCACCTGAGGGTTCTTTCCAGAACACAGTGACTTTGAGTTCCTTCTCATCTGTATAGAACGGCATCCAGCGGCACAGATGTGCAAGGGCTGTGTTCAATTTTGAGTCGTTTGCTTTAATATTCATTTTTGTACATCCTCATAGGAGTGCGAAGAAAAGACATCAGCCCTTGATTCCACCGGCAGTGATACCACTGATAATGGTTTTGGACAGGCACAGGAAGATAATCAAAGTGGGCAGGAATACAATAACAACTGCTGCGAACAATCCGCCCCAGTCGCCGGAATACTGCATGGCTGTGAGCACACTTTTCAGGCCCGGGCCAACCGACATATTCTTTTCCGAAGATGCGAAAATCAGCGACATGAAATATTCATTCCAGATGTTCATGAAATTGAAAATGCCAACCGTTACCAATCCCGGCTGCGCCAGGGGCAGCATAATTCTCCAGAAAGTCTTCATCGGAGAGCAACCATCGATTGCGGCAGCCTCTTCATAAACGCGCGACAAACTGCTAAAGAACGAAATCAGGAAAGTAGTGGTATATGGAACCTGCATGCCGATATAGATGAAGATCAACACAATCTTGGATCCGGTCAGATTAGTGCGGGTAGCCAGAGAAAACAGAGGCATAACGATCATAATCTGCGGCAGACTCATCGCGGTAACAAAACTACTGCGCACAAAACGATTTCCGTGAAATACAAATCTGCCCAAAACATAGGCCGCAGGCGCACTAATTGCCAAGGAACCGATCATCGTGCAAGCGGAATACAGCAGCGAGTTCATAAAATAGATTGAGATATTATTCGCTGTCCATGCATTCACATAGTTTTCAAAGTGAAGACCAGTAGCGAATTTCAGCGTTTCACCCCGCATGATCTCCGCTGAGGTGGAAAGGCTGGCAGCCACAATCCACAGCAGCATTCCAATCGTAAACACACACCAGATGCCAACAATCAGATGACCAGGCAGCATACGGAACTGCTCTTTTGCATCCAAAGCACCGTGAGAGGGTTTGGTCGTTTTCGTTCTATTCTTTTTCATCGTTATCCCTCCTTTACAACTCCACATCATCGTCCTTAACCAGACGATTGATCAGGAAGAAAACAATCAGAACCGTGAGCGCCATCAGCACACCTACGGCAGCTCCAAGCGCAGCATTTCTTTGGGTATTACCCTGAGTGCCGAATGTAATATTATACATATATACAAAGGGGGTTATAGTGGTCAACTCGCTGGCCAAAGGGGCGCTCCACATCTGAGACCAAACAAAGAAACCTACAACGCCAATGGTCCAAAAGGTCAGACATGTTTTGATCACACTACGCATCAGCGGCAGAGTAAGGGCAAAGAACTGTTTTACTTTGCTGGCCCCATCAATAGTAGCTGCTTCGTAGATATCTGCAGGAATCCGCTCGATACCACCCATGAAAATCAGCATATAATAACCCACTGAACCAAAGCAAAATGCTATCAGAAGGGACCAGAATTTGATGCTGCCGTTCATGTAATCGGTTTTTGCAAGATCCGAGTTGAACAGCTCGAAAAAAGTGTGCAGGAAACCAAAACGCTTGTTAAAGATTGCGGTAATCCACATTGTGGACATTGCAACTGCATTGATAATGTTCGGAATATAAACAACCGTTTTATAGAACGTCTTTCCGCGTACGCCACTGGTCAAAATCGCAGCAAACAGCATCGAGATGACCATAACAATGATGCCGCCCCAAAGCCAAATCTTGAGCATATTGAACATGGCATCATAGAAAATGGGGGTGTTGATCAGCGTTATATAATTTTCCAAGCCTGCGAAAGTCCAAGTGTTAACAGCATCGCTGACTCCTTCCACATGGAAAAAGCTCATCGCAATGGTACGGCACAGGGGATACAGAAAGACCATCAGGAACATAAATAGTGCCGGGGTAAGAAAGCACACGATCATTTTTTTATTGTTCCTCAAGAGATATCGTCTCCTTTCAAAAAAAAAGGGAGCTCTGATCAAAACAAAAGAGCTCCCTTCCTCATAGCCTGATCAGCCAAACAATCACTTTGCTCAACCAACAGGCAGCATTATTCGGTTACGGCTCACATACCAGCCAACTGAGAAACAAACTCGTCCGGAGTAATCTCCATATTACACAGCTGGTCAACGCCCTGCTGGATGTAATCCTTGTAGTTGACATTTTCCTGCAGACCAACAGCCCACAGATAAGTCTTGGTCATATTCTTAAAGTAGGGTTCAGCACCAGCCACAGAAGCAGGCCACTGGGTGTTGGCAGTATCAGAGGGGATAGCGGAAACTGCTTCTGCCATTTTCAGGTCGTTCTCACCGGTAACAACAGACATGATAAAGTCGAACGCTTCCTGCTTGTGCTCGCTCTTATCAACGATACCGAAGCCCTGAGCGCCAACCATGGAAGCCTCAATGCCATCAACGCCGCCCTCTACCTCGGGCCAGGGGAAGAATCCCCAGTCGATCTCGGCGCCGGTGTTCTGAGCGATTTCGTTGGGAACCCAGGAAGCCTGCAGCAGCATTGCGGATTCGCCGTAACCCAGCTCGTTCGCACCGTCAGGGGCCTTTGCAGGAGCATACTCGGACATGTAGCCGTTGGAGAACAGCGAGTAGATATCCTCGGCAGCCTTCTTCACTTCAGGAACCTCGGCCCAGCTCTTGTTCTCAACAACCTCAAGCAGAGCATCCTGACCGATATAACGAGCCAGCTGATAACCCATCAGCAATGCAGTGCCGTCGCCCTGGTCACATGTCATGGGATTCACGCCGCTCTCCTTCAGCTTGGCGCAAACTTCCAGCAATTCGGGGAAGGTTTCCGGGGTTTTTTCAATGCCGGCAGCCTCGAACATTGCCTTGTTATACCACACGCCAGTGGTGTAGGGCTGGTAGGGGATAACCTTCAGCACACCGTCATTGTAGCTCTTGGCAGTGTCGATAAGGATGGGCAGGGCGTGCTCTTCAAAGCCGGAAGCAGCCACCATGTCGGTCAGGTCTGCGCAGTACTTGCCAGCCTGCTGAGCAACGTAAATGTAGTCCTGATCAAAGAAATCGATTTTTTCGCCAGCATCCAGAGCTGCGCCAACCAGCTTCTTAACATCGCGACCCTTCCATTCGATGTTGATCTTGATGCCTGTTTTGGCCTCATAAGCATCAGCTGCTTCCTGAATGACCTTGGCCTGGCCTTCGGTGGAGTTCCACATGGACCAGTAGGTCAAGGTGGTGTCACTGGTAGCAGCAGCACTACCGGATGCAGGAGTGCTATTAGTTGCACCACCGCAGGCGGTCAGCAGCATTGTTGCAGCGGCTGCGCCACACAGCACTTTCAAAAAATTACCCTTTTTCATTTGTTTCCTCCTTTGTTTGTGTGAGGGGATTGCTTATCGTGCCCCTAGTATAGCATCTTGATTTGAGAAGCAAAACATGTTATATTGACCTTATAGTTATGCAAATTGCACCTTCAAAAGGAGTTTTCTGCAAGATTATGTATGAGCATTTTAACTTAGATAACAATATTGTGCAAAACAATTTACAGCTTCTATATGTTACCTGTTATCGATATGAAAAGCAGTGGCATGGTACCCGTCATGCCCATGACTTCGTGGAAATCTTTTTCTGTGTCGGCGGTAACTGCGAATTTCATGTGCGTGATAAAATGTTTATTGTGCAGCCCCAGCAGGTTGTTATTATCAATCCAGATGTAGAACATGTGGAAAAAGCTATTCCGTCTGTCCCTGTGGAATGGGTCGTGTTGGGGGTAAAAGGAGTTCGCAGTAATTTGCTCAACGATGCGGATGGTTACTATCATGGGGACTTTTCACTTGATGGAAATGCAGTGGTAAACCTTTTGGTCGATCTTGTCACAGAATTGCAGAATAAACAGAAAGGATATAACGAAGCCTGCCTTCGAATCGTCCAATTACTCCTGATCCATATATCACGTGTTTCTAATATTAGTATTGAACAGGAACGCACACAAACGGACCGACTCCACAGTAGCATTGCTTGGGTGAAACAATATATTGATGATAATTACACACATCCCCTAAATCTTGAGCTCCTTTCGGAAAAAATCGGGTTAAATCGATTTGGACTGATACGAGAGTTTAAAAAGCGTTATAGTATAACGCCTATTGAGTATATGCTTAGTTGCCGCTTTCGTGAGGCGAAATTTCTGTTAGAGACTACAAATCAGAGCATTGCCTCCATTAGTCGTGATCTGGGGTTCAGCAGCAGTAACTATTTTTCGCAATATTTTCAGAAGAGATTTGGGATGACCGCCTCAGCATATCGGGAAATATGTCGCAACAAAAATAGCACTATGATAGAGTAAGTCATAGTAACTCTATGTGTTTCAATACCCCAGCTTACTCCGCCGCTGGAATACCAGCAGATTCTCGTCCGGCTCACTGAGCTTTACTCGCGGGAGAATACCCCGTTGGTGCAGGCAGAACTGCTGAATACTATGTTGGCCAGCCAGTCCACTAACCTGCCCAGAAAGAGACCTGATCTGTGGCCGCGACCAAAATCTGGCTGGTGAGGGGCCGTCTGGATTCCCTCATCCGATATGCCGAAAACGAAGAAAAACGAATGCCGGACCTGACGAGTCTGGTTCCGGCAAAGGACGATCTGGCCGAGAAGCTCCAGTACGCAGCTAACCATTCCAAAACAACACAGGATCGCCAGCTGTTTGTAAGCGGAGTAAACAGCCTGTCCGAGATCGCCTGCCAGCAGATGGAGCTGACCAAACGACAGTTTGGCGACACAACAGGCATTGTCGCATTCCATGCCTACCAGAGCTTTCCGCCCGGAGAAGTAACCCCGGAAGACTGCCCGAGAAGATTTCCAACCATCGCTCACCCCATCCGGCCATGTGAGAGGATCTGCGCCAATGGGAGCAGATTGAAGCCCAGTTGTATCTGCTGGAGCAAACTCGGGAGGAAGTGGGGCAATTCATTACGCAGAAAACCGAGGAGCTGTAAACTCTGGAGACTCGCGCACTCACTGTCGCAATCGGCTGCGCCGTTGCTGCGATCCGACGGAATGCGACCACCTGCATGCCGAGAAGGACCAGCTCGCCGAAAATCTGTGCGGTACGAAAAAAGCTACACAACACACAAAAATCTTGCCCCGGGCAGACCGGATGAGGGAAAGAATTCAATTGATGGTGGAGCATGATCAGAGAAATGAATGAAGTTGCAGTTGATAATGACCATTATGTGGGTGTCCGCATGATGTGAGGCAGAGAGAAATCATAGAATTAAGTCGCCATCGTTAAGGCCCTGTTAAAAGGAAATGCGGATCTCTTCTTGATCCAAAATATCGTCCGTGTCCCTTTGAGGCTATTTTAATATGGCAAAAGCCGTCGGTCCATGAAGAAGATTAGCTTCCTTTCATGGATCGGCGGCTTTTACTTATAGGGTTGAAAAGGATTCTCTCCAGAAAAAGCGAAAATTTTGAAAGTCTAACGTTCGATGCGAAGAATGTTTTACTCCGCTGATGGTTCTTCCGTAACGCTCAGATCCTCGAAATCTTCCGGGGAGTTTTTGAAGCAGCGGCGAAGGTATTCGTGTCCGCCGTCCACTGCGACGGTTTTGCAGGAGCAGAATTTGAAATCGTGCACGGTTTCCGATTCAATCACATCTCCGCAGAATTTGCACCGGATGGCATTTCGGATAATCTTTTTCATTTCAGTTCCTCCATGAAGGTCAGTGTCGTTCAATCCGTTTGCTTTCCCCTCTTCTTTTTGGCCCATTCCGTTTTCTTGCGATTCCATACATCGTCGAAATGGTCGGTGAGCAGCTGCTCGAATGCCGCGACATCGAAGTCTTCCCCTTCAGCGGAGAACTGCTGCACCAGTGGTTTCACCTCTGCTCGCCAGCATTTCATCACCTTGCTGCGGCGCTCGGCGGTAAGCCCTTCCACACGGGAAAGGCCGGTGTTGAGCCGGTTGCCGATTTTGGTATAGAGTTTCAGGGCCGGGTTTTCCCGCTGGCTCTGTTCCGCCGCCTCGTCTGAGGCGGCTTTTTTGCAGGTGCATTTCCCCTGATTGGGGGCTGTCCGGCTGCAATATTTTGCGGTGCCGCTGAAGGGCACGAACAGCTTCCCACACCGCTGGCAGGGACGGACGGTCTGGTGCTGGGCGCACATCTGCACGAATTCCGCCATCACCACCGAGGTGAGGCAATCTGCCACCAGATAGGAACGGCTGGCGATGTCCGGATGCTTTCGGGCTTTCGGATCTTCTTTCGGCATGGACAGCCGCCCCAGCATTCGCATGTGGAGCTTTTCGTACAGCCGGTTCCCTTCCACTGCGGCCCGATGGTTTGTGATCAGCGCATCTCCATAACGGTAATCTGCCGGTTTTTCCGGGTCGACATCCGCTGCGGCCAGTGTGTATTCCACCAGACTTGCAAGAGATGGTTGAAAACTTGCCAGCTGTTTCAGCTGACCGGCCAACAAAGAAAGCGAGGTATACGCGGCGGCGCTTAACTCCCGGTCATCCATGTCGGCATAACTCACCATGGTTGCATCCGGCTTGGGCCAGCAGACCAGGTACCGTTCCACACACTCGCTGGACTGTTCCAGCGCATAGCAGAGCTGGATCTCCTGCTGAAGAATCCTGCCGAATCCATTTTCCGCAACCAGACCCTGCTCTTCCGGCGTCAGGTTATGGAAGCCCAGCTTTTTCAGCATCTGGTGGTAAACGTCCGAAGCAGCCTGGGTGCAATACCGCTCCAGCAAGGTCTGCATGGCCGGATAATCCCCCAGCGCGGTTTGGATTTCCTGATACAGCCGGGCCAGCTGATAATAAAGGGCCTGCTCCGGATTCTCCAATGCCTGCCGGATGCTGCGGCCCGGTTGTTTCGGTTCCGGCTGAGGTTCCGCAGGGCGCGTCTCTTCCGGCGCTTTGGAGAACCGGCTGAAAAACGATCTGCGTTTTCTCGTCTCGGCAGCAGGGGGTTCAGCTGGTTTCGAGGGCTGGTAATTCCGCCAGTCCGTCTGTTCCAGCAGCTCCGCGTTTACCGAAATCGCGCACCCGGAAAACTGCTGGAGCAGCGACTGGGCTTTCTGGTAGAATTCCTGCCAGGGCATATCCAGTCCGGCAAATACCAGATCGCCCAAAGCACAGGATTCTTCGATCCAGATCCGGGACTGGTTGTGTTCCACATACTCCGGATCTTTCATGTTCTGCTGAATCTGGTTCATTACTTCGATTACAGATCTCCGTTCCCCGCTTCGGCGGGGTTCTTTTTTTGTCTGCTCCGGGGGCGGATCGCGGTGTATCAGGGTGGGCAGACACAGCAGTTTTTCCTGAAAACGAAACACAAAACTTGTGGACATCGTAAAATCCTCACTTTTTTGAAAACCTAAAAAAATGGCTCAACAAGGCCGTTTTTTCATGTGTATCGGCGCAAATTTATTGTGTAATTTCAACATTACATGAATTCAAGATAACACATATAGCATTTTCGGTCAAGCCGTGGTATCTTGTGTTCACGGCACCTTGACAACTGAATATCCATGTTCCCCAATGATCCGCGTTCCCGTCGCGGCCGCGCAGTCACGCAGGGCCTATCATCCTGCCCGCTGCGCGGCGGGACGGGTTCGTGAAATTTAATATTAATGGAGGTGACTCTCACGAACGACCAAGAAATCCTCTGCTTTGCAGACATTCCAACCGAGGAGGTGAACTGGCTTTGGTATCCTTACATTCCCTATGGGAAAATTACGATTTTACAGGGCGACCCGGGCTGCGGCAAAACCATGGTGGCGCTGTCACTGGCGGCAATGCTTTCCACCGGTGCAACTCTCCCTTTTTCCCCGCAGGCAAACGAACCGATTACAATTCTTTACCAGACGTCGGAAGATGGAATTGCCGACACCATAAAGCCCCGTCTGGAACGGGCGCAGGCAGACTGCACCCGCATCAAGATCATCGACGAATCAAAAACGCCACTGCGTTTCGATGACACCCGGCTGGAAGCCGCCGTCCGGCAGGAAAATGCCCGGCTTCTGATTCTGGACCCGCTTTCCGCGTACATTGGCGAATCGGTCAGCATGAACCAGGCCAACGAAGTGCGCAGCGCCTTCCGCAGTCTGTACTCCATGGCCCAGCGCACCGGCTGTGCTGTTCTGATCGTGGCACATATGAACAAGATGAACGGGACCTCGGCTTTGTACCGCACCAGCGGTTCTATTGATGTGGCTGGCGCGGTGCGCTCCATCCTCACAGTGACCAAATACCGCAAGTCCCCCACCCAGCGGGTGCTGGTGCCGGTCAAGAGCAATCTTGCACCCGCAGACAATGGACTGCTGCTGGAGGTGACTGACCATGTGGAATGGCTCGACCAGCTGGAAGAAGCGGATGCAGACAAGCTTCTGAACGGCAATCAGGGGCCTGCTGCGCCCACAAAACAGCAGCAGGCGGAACAAGGGCTTTTGCAGCTGCTGCAAAACGGCCCGGTGAGCCACAAGGATATCATCCTGCATTTTTCCCGGCAGGGCATCAGCAAACGGACTGTGGAGCTGGCCAAGAGTAATCTGCCCATCAAGAGCATCCGAATCAAAGATGGCTGGCTGTGGCAGCTGGAAGAACAACCATGAAATCACACAGCGCATCATGCGAAGGCAGCAAAGACTGCTGACTCGTGCATTGTTGCGTTGTTGCAATAGAGGAACCATTGATGAAAAAGAAAGAAGTAAAAATCCGTCTGACCGAAGGCGAACTGGCCCGCCTGAATGACAATGTGGCCAAAACCGGCTTGTCCCGGGAAACCTATCTCCGCCTGCTGATCTCACACCGGGTACCGGTAGAGCTTCCGCCTGCCGATTATCGGGTACTGATGCGCCAGCTCCGGCAGATTCAGCTCTGCCTGACCAATGCTCCGGCGCGGCCGGGAAACGGCACTGATCCCTTTGCTCTGCAAAACACCTTGCAGGCTCTGGACCACACCCTGCTGGCGATGCAGCACGCGGTGTTACCCCGGCAGGCCATCCCCATGGAAAGCGAGGCGAACAACAATGCCTGACGCCGTGGTGGATTCCCGTTACATTGCCCTCAAGCTGATCGCCCTGCTGTATGAGCAGGGAGCCATCAACCGGGCGACCTACGAATGCGTCTGCGCCACCTACGGCGCGCCGACCTCATCCGAACATTGAATTGGAATTTGTACATTTCTCAGGGAGAAAAAGCTGCGCTACAATGGGCGCATACAAAAGGAGGACAGTTCTATGAACAACATCAAACAAGACCGGGCCCGCCCGCGCAAGGTGGTATTTTACGGGCGGGTATCCACTGAACATGAGGCTCAGATTTCCGCGCTGGACAATCAGATGGAATGGTATCAGGAGCTGGCCTCCAGCCATCCCAACTGGACGGTGGTGGATCAGTATGTGGATGAGGGCATCACCGGAACCCAGGCGAAAAAACGGCCATCCTTTCTGCGGATGATCGAGGACGCCAAAAGCGGAAAATTCGACCTGATCGTCACCCGCGAGGTCTGCCGGTTTGCCCGGAACACGGTGGACACCCTTTCCTACACCCGGGAACTGGCCAAGCTGGGCGTGGAAGTCTACTTTGCTGCCGACGGCATCTGGACCATGGACAACGACGGTGAGCTCCGCCTGTCGCTGATGGCCACGCTGGCCCAGGAAGAAAGCCGCAAGATCAGTGAACGGGTGCTGGCCGGGCAGCGGATGAGCCGGGAAAAGAAGGTGCTGTACGGCAACGGAAATATTCTGGGCTATGACCTGGACAAGGCCAACAACACCTACGTCATCAACGAGGAGCAGGCCGAAACCGTGCGGATGATTTTTGAGCAGTACGCCACCGGGGACGGTCTGACCAAGGTAGCAAAAACCTTAATGGAAAAGGGGCGCAAGGACGGGGCCGGGCATGTGAACTGGGATGCCAGCAAGGTGACCCGGGTGCTGCGGAAAGCCACCTACATGGGCTACTGCGTGTACAACCGGTCCCGGACGGTGGATTATCTGGAGCACCGGCGGGTGAACAACACCGACGAGGACACCTATGTGATGGTGAAGGGGGATTTCCCCGCCATTATCGACGAGGAGCTGTGGTACAAATGCAATGCCATCCGGAAAGGGCGTACCCGCCACCTGCTGGACGAAAACGGAAAGCCCCGCCGGTATGGCGGCACCATTGCAAAAAATGTGTGGGTCACCAAGCTGGTGTGCAGCTGCGGGGCAAAATTCCGCCGCTGTCTGTGGCAGACCAAGGCGGACGGCACCCAGACCTGGGGCTTTGAGTGTTACCGCCACACCAAGCGCAGCCTTCAGTTTTTGCAGCAGCACGGACTGCCGGAGGGACTCTGTGATTTAAAGGATTTTCCGGAGTGGAAGCTGGAGCTGATGGCAGTGAAAATCTTTGAAGCCGTGTGGGGCAGTCGCCGTGATGCGGTTCTGGAGGCCTGCCGGATGCTGAGTGCCTGCTACCAGCGGGAGACCGCTGATCCGACAAAGCTAAACGCACTGGACAAACGCATCGACGGGCTGAACGAAAAGCTGAACAACCTGATTCTGATGAAGGCATCCAACCAGATCACCCTGAAGCAGTTTCTGGAACAGAGCAACGAGATCAGCGCCCAGCAGAGCCGGGCCACCCGGGAGCGGGAGGAGATGCTGGCCCGAGAAAGCCAGGACGGCGGGCTGGACATCGACGCCATCGAGGCTTCCCTGTGCGAAGCGGTGACCTTCACCGACGGCAAGGTGAGTGAGTGGGTCATTCAGACCTTTGTGAAGAAGGTGGTTCCCATGGACGGCACCCGGTTTGCCTGGGTACTGGATCTGGCCCCGCAGCCCCAGACAGTTTTCTGCGAAGCCACCGGGCGAAAGGAATACCCCCGCATCTCGCTGGAAAGCAATTTATTCCCGGGCGCATGGCCCGACATACAAGACGAACCGCCCGACCGGCCCTTCCTGTTGGATCGGGCGGGAAACCCGAATGGGGACATATCAGCGGCAGAATTGGAACAGGGCAGGCTCGAAAGGAAAAGCAGCCGAATGATTTTGGCAGACATACGGCTCTAAAGGATAAGTACGGAAATCGTCAATTCCAGGCATGCGGCTGTTCTGCGGATGCGGCGGCAAAAGAAAAAGCGCATGAAGGCGGGCGTGAAAAAGCAGAGGGAAGGGTATTCGTGCCCGCCTTTCACTGCGGCCGATGGTTTGTGATCCGTGCACCTTCGTGTCAATACAGTCTGCCGTCTACACGTTTTGCACAAAACCTGATGAACAGATTTGGAAGCACAAATACCATATATGCCGTGTTTTGTACCACTTGAGAAAAGTAAATTGCAATACGTAGGAACACTACCTATAATTGAGAGGCATTGAAACAGGATTGTGAAAATTTTCGCGGGATGCAAGAAACCAAAGAAACAGCAGTGCAAACAAAGGAATGCGAGGAGAACGTAATGGAAGAAAACAAACAGCGCAAAAAAGAACTAAAAAAAGCCTATAAACGACAAAAGCGACGGTTGGTTACCCCTTGGAAGGTGCTGACGATCTTCAGCCTTATTATCACGATACTGCTGTGGCCCCTGTTTGGCGTACTGAAAACCTTCGACAATACCGTGGCCGCCTTTGTGGGCGGCACCTTCTGGGAGTTGGAAAACGAGGACCCCAATGCGATCTATTTTGAAGGCGACTTCGCCAGCATTGAAGAGATGAATGCCTACGGCATGGAACTGTGCGAGACCGTGGAAGGTGAAGGTGCAGCCCTGCTGATGAACGAGAACGACGCGCTGCCCCTGGCGAAAGGTGCCGCAGTGAGCTGCTTCTCCACATCTTCCGTGAACCTTGTCTACGGCGGCACCGGTTCCGGTAACATCGATGCCTCCAAGGCCGATAATCTGCGCACTGCGCTGGAGAAGGTAGGCTTTGCGGTGAACGACACTCTGTGGAGCTTCTACACCGAGGGCCCCGCGGCCGAGTATGCCCGTGCAGCCGGCGGTATGGTGAGCCTTGCCAGTGCAACCGTGGCCGAGGCACCCTGGAGCGTCTATACCGATGAGGTGAAGAACTCCGTGGCCGAATACGGCGACGCTGCCATTGTGGTTCTCTCCCGCGTGGGCGGTGAGGGTGCCGACCTGACCTACGAGGGCGGCAACTATCTGGCTCTGGATGAAAACGAGAAGGAAATGATGGAGAACCTGGCTGCCATGAAGGAAGCCGGCACCGTCAGCAAGATCATCGTGCTCATCAACTCCGCCAACGCCCTGCAGGTGGACTTTTTGAAGGATAACATCTACGATGTGGATGCCTGCCTGTGGATCGGTGATGTGGGTATCTCCGGCATTAATGCTGTGGCCAAGATCCTGGCCGGCGAGATCAACCCCTCCGGCAGTCTGGTGGATACCTACTGCTTCGACAACTATTCCGCCCCGGCCATGAAGAACTTCACCCCCATCCAGTATGAGGGCTATACCGAGGGCCTGATCCCCGCCAACGCCAGCACCTATATGATCTATCAGGAAGGGATCTACGTTGGCTACAAGTACTATGAGACCCGTTACGAGGACTATGTTATGGGCACCGGCAATGCCGGTGACTACGCCTACAGCGACGACGTGGCCTTCCCCTTCGGCTACGGCCTGAGCTACACCGACTTTGCCTACAGCGACCTGGCGGTGGAGTATGACGCGGCTGCTGACCAGTTCGTGCTGTCGGTGAAGGTGACCAACACCGGGGACAGCTACACCGGTAAGGAGACCGTACAGGTCTATGTCCAGTCCCCCTACACCGACTACGACCGTGAAAACGGTGTGGAGAAGGCCTCTGTGGCGCTGTGCGGCTTCGGCAAGACCGAGTTGCTGGCTCCCGGTGCTTCTGAGGTCCTGACCATCCGTGTGGACAAGCGGGACATCGCTTCCTATGATGCCTACGGTGCCGGCACCTACATTCTGGATGCGGGCGACTACTACCTCACCGTGGCCACCGATGCGCACAACGCTGTGAACAACATTCTGGCCGCCAAGGGCTACACCGCTGAGACCACGAATGGCCGCATGGATGCTGAGGGCAACGCTGCGCTGACCTACACCTGGAACGAGGCGGAGCTGGACACCGCCACCTACGCCACTTCCGCCAATGGCACCCCCATCGAGAATCAGTTGTCCGACGCGGACATCAACCTGTACGAGGGCAGCGATGCCTCCGTGACCTACCTGACCCGCAGCGACTGGACCGGCACCTTCCCTCAGGAATCTGTGCAGCTGGCTCTGACCGACACCATGGTGGCGCAGCTGCAGGATGTGCAGTATGACCCCGCCAATTATGAGGCTCAGACCATGCCTGCCCTGGGCAAGGACAACGGCCTGAAGCTGTACGACATGATCGGCCTGGAATTCGACGATCCCAAGTGGCAGGACCTGCTGGATCAGATGACCTTTGACGAGATGGTCAGCCTGATCGGTGATGCCTTCCACTGGACCATGCCGGTGAAGTCCATCGAGGCTCCCGGTACCCGCGATGAGAACGGCCCTCAGGGTCTGACCGCATCTCTGATCGCCTCTGACGCAACCCAGCTGGATGCCACCGCCTTTACTTCTGAGGATGTGATGGCAGCCACCTTCAATGTGGACCTGATGAGCGAGATCGGCCGCGTCATCGGAAACAACTGCCTGGAGGCGGGCATTGCATGCCTGTACGGCCCCGGCAACAACATCCACCGCACCCCCTATGGCGGCCGTAACTTCGAGTACTACTCCGAGGATGGCTTCCTGTCCGGCGAGATGAGCGCCTATGAGGTGGCCGGCATCCAGTCCAAGGGCGTGCATGTGGTGATGAAGCATTTCGCCCTGAACGACAGTGAACAGGATCGTATTGGTCTGGGCGTGTGGCTGAACGAGCAGGCTGCCCGTGAGATCTATCTGAAGGCGTTCCAGGCGCCCATCGAAGAAGGCAACGGCAACGGCGTGATGACCGCCTACACCCGTTGGGGCTGCATCTGGTCCGGCGGCAACAAGGGCCTGATGACCGGTATCCTGCGTGAGGAGTGGGGCTGCCAGGGCATGAACATCACCGACAACGTGCTCACCTCCTACGTCAACGGCGTGGACGGTCTGATGGCCGGTGTGAGCATTTATGACGCCATGCTTCCCCTGGTGACCAACCAGCTGCCCCAGTATGAGAACGACGCGGTGATCGTGAACGCCATGCGCGAGGCGTGCCACCATAACCTGTACGCCATTGCCAACTCCTGCGGCATGAACGGTGTAGGTGCCAACACCACCGTCAAGCTGACCCAGCCTCTGGTGCTGACCATTCTGCTTATCATCGTGTGCGCCTTCTCGGTGCTGCTGCTGGTGGGCATTGTGCTGTGGATTCTGCGGGCCCGTCGATTCCGTGCCTGCCCGGAGTTCACTGCCTATCGAGCGTTCAAAAAACAGAACCGACGCTAAACAGGTTCAGTAAAAACAGACCGTGAGGAAATCCCCCCTGATGCAGGAAAACACACCTGCATCAGGGGGGATTTTTCGTAAAAACCGGAGCTGCAGACATCTTCCGATGCTGCCAGCCCAGATGAGGTCTGCGCCGGCAAAGGGACAACCCGGCGGCAGAATGCCACGCCTTTCCGGATCGGCAGGTGGTAAAACAGCCGTCAGCGCGCTGCCTGTCGAAAAGAAGGATACGAGGAGGGCAAAAGATAGATCACAACATACAGAGCAATTCATGCTGTAAAATGTTAATTCGCGCTGAAATTACCAAGGAGGGAGCGGTGGAGACTATTATAAATAGTAATAAAAGGGATCGGTAAAAATTCTGTTTCGGAAGGGGGGCAAACAAAACATTCAATTTATACCGACCTGAAAAAGGAGAAGGAGTATGAAAAATTTCATGGCGAACAAACCTTTGGGATTCCGCGTCACTCTGGTCACCATGGCGTTGTCTCTGGTGACGGCGCTGGTATATCTGGCCATCTACTCCAGCAGCCGGTATATGTCCTGGCAGGCCTTTGGGATCATGGTAGCAGGCGTTGCGGTCGCCGCTGTACTGATCGGCCTGAAGCAGGTGCGATTTGCCCCCTCTGCGTTGCTGCTGGGCGACTTCCTGTCGCTGCTGTTTTATGTGTACTACATCTACTTCTACATCTCTTCGGTGGCCACCGGCATTCAGTTTTCCGGCTTCCCGCTGGAATTCTTTGTGAACGCCGTATTGTACGGGCTGAGCCTGATGCTGAGCATCGCCTGTGTGTTCATGCGTCAGACCGTTGAGGAATGAGAAAGGAGAATCCTGCTACATGAAATACAAACTGCAGCGAAAACTGCTTACTGTCGTCAGTATGCTGCTGGCGGGTGTCCTGGTGCTGGCCACCCTCATCACCGGGGAAAATGCAGACGCCATCAACGGTACTCTGGGCACCAAGACCTTTGAGGTTGTCCAGACCGGTGATACCGATGAGGACACCGAATATTACAAGTCTGATTTCTCCAGCATCGCGGACCTGCGTGCTGCGGGCAAGCAGACTGCGGCCGAAGTGCTGGCCGAAGGTATGGTCCTGCTGAAAAATGACAACAATGCCCTGCCCCTGAGTCAGGGCAGCAACGTGAGCCTGGTGGGCGTCACCGCATATGACCCCGTTTACGGCGGTACCGGTTCCGGCACCATCAGCGTCAACGACGCGGTGAACTATGTGGATTCCCTGACCAAGGCCGGCTTCAATGTGAACCCCGACCTGCAGGCTGCCTACACCTCCGAGGACTGGGCTCAGTACAAGCGTGGCAGCGAAGGCAAGTTCGGTACCACCACCCTGATGATCCACGAAGCTCCCTGGACCGTGGTGGATGAGGCTGCGGGCAGCAGCTTTGCCCAGTACGGTGATGCTGCCATCTTCGTGGTGGGCCGTGTGGGCGGCGAAGGCTACGACCTGATCGGCGTTGGCGGTGACGGCATCGACAACGGCGACGGCCTGGGCCCCGACTACCTGGGCCTGAACGAAAACGAGCTCTCGGTGCTGGAGGGCCTGAAGGCCAAGAAGGCTGCCGGTGAGATCAAAAAGATCATTGTGCTCATCAACTACGCCGGTATGATCGAGGGCGATTTCCTGAACGATCCCGATATCGACGCCGCCCTGTGGGTGGGTGCCCTGGGTGTGGGCGGCGACGCTGTGGGTCAGGTTCTGTCCGGTGCGGTTTCTCCATCCGGCCGCCTGCCCGACACCATGTGGGTGGACAATGCAAAGAACCCGGTCAATGTGAACTTCGGCCGCTGGATCTATGAGAATGCCGACGAGCTGGGCGTGCCCAATGAGCTGGGCACCGGCCAGTACCCCGCCACTACTCTGGCTGGCTACGTGGTCTATCAGGAAGGCATGTATCTGGGCTACCGCTACACCGAGACCCGTTACGAGGACCTGGTCCTGGGTACCGCCAATGTGGGCGATTATGACTACGCCTCCGTGGTGGCCCGTCCCTTCGGCTTCGGACTGTCTTACGCACAGTTTGCACTGTCCGATATGAGTGTACAGAAGAGCGGTGACCGGGAGTACAATGTCACCGTTACCGTTACCAACACCTCCGACACCTACTCCGGTAAGTGCTCTGTACCGGTGTACATCTCCAAGCCTTACGGCGAATATGCCAAGACCAACGGCATCCAGGTTCCCTCCGTTGAGCTGGTGGACTTTGGCAAGACCCAGATTCTGGCCCCCGGCCAGAGCGAAACTCTGACCATTCCGGTGGATGAAAAGTTCTTTGCCTCTTATGACGCCTACAATGCCGAGGGCTATGTGCTCATGGACGGCGATTACTACCTGGCTGTGGGCGGCAATGCCCACGAGGCAGTGAACAATGTTCTGGCCGCCAAGAAGGCCAACGGCGTTGCCGTGGATGAGACCAAGATGGTGGGCGGCACCGGCGATGCTTCTCTGGTGTCCAAGTTCACCCTGAGCTTCGACAAGGACAAGTACGCTTACTCCGATGCCGTTTCCAGCCTGGACGGCGAGACCAATGTGCAGGTCACCAATCTGTTCGACTTTGCGGACATCAACCTGTACGAGGGCCGCGGCGACAACAGCGTGGAATACTACAGCCGCGACAACTGGAACGCCGTATCCTTTGATATGGTCAACGGCCATGCGACCCTGACCATGACCGAGCAGATGGCACAGGATATCTATGCCCAGCTGCCTGCTCAGACCGGCAAGTACAACAACGCTGCCGGTGTGCCCGAGCAGTACCTGCAGCCCATCCAGCCGGACGACGGCGAATATCCCGCTTACGGCGTGGATGCCGGCCTGAAGCTGGTAGACATGCGGTACGATGGGGAAGGCAACGAGATCGCTTATAACGATCCCCTGTGGGATACCTTCATGGACCAGCTGAGCTGGGATGAAACCATGCGCCTGGTGTCCAGCGGCTTCCATATGACTGAGCCCGTGGAAAGCATTGCCAAGCCCCAGACCAAGGACGAAAACGGCCCCAACGGCTTCGGCGGCTGGGCCTTTGGCTCCGGATACTACACCGGCCAGAACGGTCTGGCCTACCGCACTGCCCAGGAACAGGGCTTTGTGGATAAGGACGGCAACGTCATGGAGGGTGCCGATCCCGAAGGCTTCAACAGAATGACCGGCTTCCCGGCCAATGGCATCCTGGCGGCTACCTTCAACCGGGAGCTGGCCGAAAGAGCCGGCAACATCATCGGCAATGACGGCATCTGGGCCGGCGCAAGCGGCCTGTACGGCATCGGCCTGAACATTCACCGTTCTCCCTATGCCGGCCGTACCTGCGAGTACTTCAGCGAATGCGGCACCCTGACCGGCCTGATGGGCGCGGCCGAGTGCAAGAGCATCGAGGCCAAGGGTGTGCATGTGTACAACAAGCACTGCGCGCTGAACGACCAGGAGACCAACCGCCACGGTGTGTGCACCTGGGCCAACGAGCAGACCATCCGCGAAATTTACCTGCGTGCCTTTGAGCTGCCCATTGTGGAAGGCGGCGCCTTCAACACCATGGCTTCTTTCTCCCGTTTCGGCACCCAGGCTGCCGCTGCCTGCTCTGCGCTGGGCACCAACTTCCTGCGGGGTGAGTGCGGTATGAAGGGCATCATCGTCACCGACGCTTACGGCGACATGGACGGCAGCCAGGACTGCGATCCCTACTTCGAACAGGTTTACGGTGTGCTGGTGGGCGGCTGCGACCTGCCCGACGGCAGCACTCCCAAGACCGCCGGTCACTTCAAGCAGTTTGAGACCGGATACAGCCAGATGGCCTGGGCCATGCGGGAATCCGCCAAGCGGATCTGCTATCAGACCGCCTGGTCCAACGCCATGAACGGCATCTCCACCAGCACGGAAATTGTGAGCATTATTCCCTGGTGGCAGAGCCTGCTCTACATTGGCGACGGCATCTTCATTGCTCTCTTCGCAATCGGCACCGTTTGGACGGGCGCGGCTCTCTATCAGGAGAGCAAAAAGCGCTCCAAGAACAAGTCGATGCAGTAAATCCTCTTTTTCAAAATGCGCCGGGCAGGCTTGCCCGGCGCATTTTGGTATCCGGCGAAGGCTTGTTTCGCCGCCGGAATTTGTGCTACCATGAAATGGGAAAGAGGACGCGGCGGACGCCTCTTTCCGAGAGACGGAAAAGGAGTGTGTGAGGATGCTGAACGTGGCCATCGTGGACGACGAGGCGGCGGAGCGTCAGAAATTACAGAGCTATCTGCAGGAAGTGACACGGCAAAAGGGCATTGCCTTCTGCGTGGACGAATTTTCCTCGGCAGATGCTTTTCTGGTGCAATACCGGCAGGGATACGATCTGATCTTTCTGGATATTGAGTTCCCTCACGGGAAAAGCGGCATGGATGCGGCCCGTGCCCTGCGCCGGATCGATTCTGCTGTGGTGATCATCTTTGTGACCAACATTGCCCAGATGGCGGTGGAGGGCTACGAGGTGGACGCCCTGGATTTTATTGTCAAGCCGGTGGAGCCATATGCCTTTCAGCTCAAGATGACCCGGGTGCTGTCCCGGGTGGCCTGCAGTGCTTCGGACCGCATCACCGTGCGGCAGGATGGGGAAATGTACGGCCTGCAGGTGCATCTGATTCGCTATCTGACGGTGGAAGGCCACTATGTGGTGTATCATTCCCGGGAGGGGAAGTTTGCGGAGTATCTGACGCTGTCTGCGGCGGAAAAAAAGCTGAACAGTCCGCTGTTCTGCCGGTGCGACCGGGGCTGCCTGGTCAATCTGCGGTTTGTCAGCGCGATTAAAAAGAATGTATGTGTGGTGGACGGGCAGGAGCTGGTCATTGCCCGGACCCAGCGCGCCCAGTTTTTGCAGGCATATGCAGAGTTTCTGGGCGGAGCAAGGCAGGAGAAATAAGATGCAGCTGTTTATTCGTATGTCCTATACCATTGAGATTTTACTGGGGGCGATGGTATTCCTGCAGGCACTGCCCCGGCGAGAACATTTTTGGGCGCGGATGGCTGCGGCGCTGGCGGCCATCTGGGCAGCGGGGTGGCTTCTGTCCTTTCCGAAGGAGTGGGGGGAGCTGTACAACCTGGTCAGCCTCCAGCTCACGATTGTGGCGGTGGTTCTGTGCATGTGGAGCGTCTTTGAGGCCCCGTTTATGAATGTTCTGTCTGCCTGTGTTTCCGGAGTGGCAGCCCAGCACATCGGCCATCATATCAGCCGCCTGGCGGCGGAGCTGCCCTGGGTGGAGCACTGGAACAATCTGCTGGAGTTTTTCTGTGTGAGCGTTGTATCTCTGATTCTGTACGCCATGCTGGGGCGCCGTTTGCGGAACATCGAGTATTACGAGTACACCGATTCCCGGATTGTGGCGGTGTCGGTGGTGATTGTGCTCATCTGTACCGGCATCACCCGGGTACTGCGCCTGGCAGGGGGAATGAATTTTTATATAACGGTGGCCACGGCCCTGTATGCCATCACCTGCTGTGTGCTGGCGCTGTTTTTTGAGTTCTTCCTTTATTACAATCTCCGGAAAGAGAATGAGCACAACCTGTTCCAGCGCATCCATGAGGAGGAACGCAGGCAATACGAGATCAGCCGGGAAAATGCCGAGATTCTCAGCATCAAATCCCACGACCTGAAGCACAAGCTGGTGGCGCTGGAGGGGCGGTTGCCGCAGGGCGAAATCGACTCCATGCGCAGGATCATCGATACCTACGACAGCATCTACCACACCGGCAGTGAGGTGCTGGATATTATCCTGAACGAAAAGAACCTCCGCTGCCGAGGCAAGGGGATCTCGATTACCTGCATGGGCTCCGGAAAGGCACTTGATTTTCTGGATTCCATGGATGCGTATTCGCTGTTCGGCAATTTGCTGGAGAACGCCATCGCTGCCGCGGAACAGCTGGAGGAGACAGGCAAACGGATCATCAGCATGGTTATCGAACAAAAGGGAAATCTGGTTTCCGTTGATGTGATGAATTTCTTCCAGGGAACCGTTCCCTTGCAGGAAGATGGGCTGCCCTGCACCAGCAAACAGGAGGAAACCGGTTATCATGGGTATGGTCTGAAAAGCGTGCGCGCCATTGCACGGAAATACAAAGGAGACCTGACCATTCATATCCGGGATGAGATTTTTACGGCACAAGTTTATCTGCAGCGGGAGGAGAATGATTCATAAGAGGCTGGATACCCCATGCCAACCAGAGGTCCCTCACTGTGTGGGCTTTGCCGGAACGGTGTGCGGTATTCGCTTTTTGCAAAGCGCTCCGGTCCATGATATAATAAGGCAATTGAAAGATAGGAGGGACCGCCGGTGCATATCGCTATTGTGGAAGACGAGCAGGAGCAGCGGGACCTGCTGCAGAGCTATATTCAGCAATACTCCAAGGAAAACGGGATGAGCTTTTCTGTGGAAGCGTTTGCGGATGGCCGCATCCTTATTGATGGCTATTCCTCCCAGTACGATATCATTCTGCTGGACATTGAGTTGCCCGGAATGAACGGCATGGAGATTGCGGAATACATTCGCACCAAGGACGATGATGTGGTGCTGATGTTTATTACCAATATGGCTCAGTATGCGGTAGGCGGCTATTCTGTGGGAGCACTGGATTTTGTGCTCAAGCCCATCAATTACAGCACCTTTTCCATGCGCTTTGCCCGGGCGATCAAGCGGGCAGGCCTGCGCAAGAGCGCCCAGATTTTGCTGAATCTGCCGGACTGCGTGCGCCGAATCGAGACCCAGCAGATCTATTACATCGAGGTCATGAACAAGATGCTGCACTATCACACCCAGCTGGGTGAGTTTGTGCTGCGGGGCACCATGCAGAGCGTGGAAAACGAGCTCTCCCGCTACAATTTTGTACGCTGCAACCACTGGTATCTTGTGAATCTCCGTCATGTTACCGAGCTACGGCGCGACACCGTGCTGGTAGGGCAGACAGAACTGGAAATCAGCCGGCGAAACCGAAAGGCGTTTCTGACCGCGCTGACCGCATATGTGGGAGGCAGCAACGAATGGATCTGACATCGGTGACTTTGGAAATCTGGCGTATGCTGGAGGTATGCTGCATCGCCCTTGCGTTTCTCGTTCCATTGAAGAAAAAGGAAAGCAGGTGGGTGCGGCGGGCAGTGATTTGCATTGCGCTTGGCGGTCTGGTGTTTTTGGGGATGCCGGTGGTGATTGCGCATTTTCCCTTCATGGCCTGCGTGCGCTCGGCGGTGTTTCTGGTGTTTACCGGGGTGCTGTTCTGGCAGTGTGCGGATCTTTCCTTTAATTCCATTGTATATTGCGCGGTCTGGTCCACGATGCTGGGCGACTTTCTGATCGAATGCAACACGCTGCTCTACCGGAATCTGATGCTGAAGCCGATCTGGTCCGCAGTGGTGGGAATGGTTCTGCTGCTCGTTCTGACGGGTGGAGTAGGGTGCACGATCGCCCGCTGGATGCCGGACAAGGGACGATACCATACGGGACCGCGCCAGTTTGCCTTTGCATTGGGACTGTGGGTCATCTCGGTTTTGGCAGATCTGTTCTGGGTCATCTGGAACCCGCCGATGGAGTATGTGAGCGACTGGGTTTTGCTGCTGATGATCAAGTTCTACTGCATCACGGTTCTCTACCTGCAGCACGGGCTTTTCCAGAAAAGTGCGATCCGCCAGGAGCTGGCCATGATGAACACCCTCTGGATGCAGCAAAAGG
This sequence comes from Allofournierella sp., assembly GCF_017889395.1. Taxonomy (NCBI): domain Bacteria; kingdom Bacillati; phylum Bacillota; class Clostridia; order Eubacteriales; family Oscillospiraceae; genus Allofournierella; species Allofournierella sp. The sequence goes on from NZ_JAGHKE010000010.1 coordinate 26,412, forward strand.
CACAGTACGATCTGTCCAAGGAGAACATTGCGCTGATCAACCGGAAATGCCACGATCTGAAGCACCAGATTCGGGCTATGCGCGCCATATTCACGGAAGAGCAGCAGAAAAAATACTTCCAGGACATCGAGCAGTCGGTGCGCATTTATGATGTGCTGGCGAAAACCGGGAACGAGGTACTGGATACGGTGCTCACGGAAAAAAGCCTTGTGTGCGAGGCCAATGGCATCCAGGCGAACTGTGTGGCCGACGGCCGGGTTCTTGCGTTTATGGACCCGGTGGATCTGTACACCATCTTCGGCAACGCGCTGGACAATGCCATCGAGAGCGTTTCCACCATTGAGGACCGGACCCGGCGGATCATCGATGTACAGGTGTACAGCGAAAAGCAGATGCTGGTCATTCAGATCATCAACCCGATCACGCAGGAGCTGGTGTTCGACGCGGAGGATCTGCCAGTGACCACCAAGGAGCAGAATGGGTACCACGGGTTTGGCTTGCGCAGCATCCGCCATACGGTCAAAAAATATGGTGGATTTATGACGGTAAAGGTTGAGGACGGCGCCTTCTATCTGCGGCTGCTTCTGCCGAAAATACCGCCGCAAACGCCGAATCAGGTCAGCCCTGAATGATCGGAATCACAGAAACAAATAACAAAAGCCCCGGCAGATGCCGGGGCTTTTGTTTATTCGTTTTATCGTTTGATATCGTGGTCCTGGTTCATGATGCTGCGAATGACCCGGACATCGTCGATAATGTTGCAATCGCCGTGAATGGTATGCTCGATCACGCTGCTGGCCACGGCAAAGTCAGCGATCTCCTGCGGCTCATAGCCATGCATGATCGCGTAGATCAGGCCGCTGGCAAATGCGTCGCCGCCGCCCACGCGATCCAGGATAATAAAGTCGATCTGCTTGCTTTCCCAGGTTTTTCCCTGGTACCACATATAGGCCTTCAGGCTGTTTTCGCTGCCGCTGTGGGCATATCGCACATGGCGGGCGATGCACTGCAGGTTGGGGTAGCGGGCCACAAAGGCCTCAAAGATCCGTGCCTGCTCCTCCAGGGAGGGCTGCATGGGAACGCCGTCCTTCCAGTCGCCCTTGGAGTGGTCCTGCTCATCCTTCCACAGGTGGTAGGGCTCGATGCCCAGCAGCACATCCACGTAGGGCAGGCAGAGGGTACAGAAATCCCGCGCCTCCTCCCAGCTCCACAAAGAGCTGCGGAAGTTGCCGTCGAAGCTTACGGTCATGCCCTTCTTCTTGGCCACCTTCAGGCAGGTGAGGATCAGATCGGCACAGTTTTTGCCAAGGGCCGGGGTGATGCCGCTCAGGTGCAGCCAGTCGTATCCGTCCAGGATCTGCTCCATATCTAGGCGGCTGTAGTCGTATTCCACAAAGGCGCTGTGCTTGCGGTCATACACCACCTGGCTGGAACGGACGCCGTAGCCGGTTTCCAGATAATAGGTTCCCAGCCGGTGGGACGGGGTTTCCTCGGGGGTGCTCAGGATCATCCGTGCACAGTGCACATTGTTGCCGCGCAGCATGCGCATAACGCTTTTGCCCAGACTGTTGTCCGGCACTACGGTGAAAACCGTGGTATCCACGCCCAGGTTGGCCAGACCCACCGCGATGTTGGCTTCGCTTCCGCCGTAAACCGCCTCAAAGCTGTTGGCGATCTGGATCGTATTGTAATTGGGAGGGGTCAGTCGAAGCATGACCTCACCCACGGTAATGAAACGGCCCGGTTTGGCCATCTGACACAATTCCATGGTATGCGCTCCTCTCATAAAAAGCAGACGGAGCCGGACAGAACAGTTCCGTCCGGCTCCGTTTGTGCTACGGTTGATATGGCCCACATGATATCCGGTGGGATTGCAGGGGCCGTTCAGATTCTTTCCGCGGCTGCTGTCCGGTGCTTAGGCGTTGCGGGCTGCCTTCAGAATCGCAACCGACTTCTGGCACAGGTCCTTGATCTCATCCCATTTCTGGTTGTCGATCAGGTCGGCGGTTACCATGTAGGAGCCGCCGCAGGCGCAGATGACCGGGCAGGACAGATACTCTTCCAGATTCTTCAGGGAGATGCCGCCGGTGGGCATGATCTTGAACATGGCGAAGGGAGCGCTCAGAGCCTTGATCTTGGCCAGACCGCCGGACTGCTCGGCGGGGAAGAACTTCAGAACCTCCAGGCCCAGCTTGTAAGCGGTGTGGTAATCGGTGGCAGTGGTGCAGCCGGGGAATACGGCCACGCCCTTCTCCTGGCAGTAACGAACGATCTCCGGGTCCAGACCGGGGGTCACGATGAACTTCGCGCCGGCGGCCAGAGCCTCGTCCACCTGAGCGGTGGTCAGCACGGTGCCCGCACCCACCAGCATTTCGGGGCAGGTTTCGGCCATCAGGCGGATGGCGTTTGCGGCGCCGGCTGCACGGAAGGTCACCTCAGCAACAGGCAGGCCGCCCTCGCACAGGGCCTTGGCCAGGGGAGCGGCATCACGCTCGGGATGATTCAGCTTGATAACAGGAACAACGCCGATATCGGAAATACGCTGTGCAATCTGATTCATTTTTGTTTTCTCCTTTCAGGTCTGCGATACCCTGAGGCCTATTATACACCGGAATAAGCAGAAAATCCACCATCAATGGGAATGCACACACCGGTGATGAAGCTGGCGGCCTCGTTGTTCAGCAGGAACAGAACTGCGCCGGCCAGCTCCTTCTCGGTGTCGCCGAAGCGGCCCATGGGAGTGGCAGCCAGGATCTTGCCGGTACGGGCGGTGGGGGTGCCGTCCTCGTTGTAGAGCAGCTTCTGGTTCTGCTTGGTGGAGAAGAAGCCGGGGGCAATGGCGTTCACGCGGATGCCCACCTTGCTGAAGTGAACGGCCAGCCACTGGGTGAAGTTGCTGATGGCAGCCTTCGCACCGGAGTAGGCGGGGATCTTGGTCAGCGGGGTGTAGGCGTTCATGGAGGAGATGTTCAGGATGTTGCAGCCCTCCTTGCCGACCATCTGGCGGGCAAAGGCCTGGGTGGGCAGCAGGGTGCCGATGAAGTTCAGGTTGAACACGAACTCCACGCCGGAAGTCTCCAGATCGAAGAAGCTCTTGGTGTCGCCGTCGATGTCGCCCAGCTCAAAGTACTCCTTGTCGGTGGTGGCGCGGGGGTTGTTGCCGCCGGCGCCGTTGATCAGGATGTCGCAGCTGCCCAGATCGGCGGCAACCGCATCGGCCACAGCGTAGCAGCTCTCCTTCTCCAGAACGTTGCACTTGTAAGCGCGGGCCACGCCGCCCTCGGCAACGATCTCATCTGCGAACTTCTGAGCAGCCTCCTGGTTCAGGTCCAGCAGAGCCACCTTGGCGCCGGCACGGGCCAGCACCTTGGCGAAAGCGGAGCACAGCACGCCGCCGGCACCGGTGATAACGGCAACCTTGCCGGTCAGATCAGTATTCAGTACATTCTTTTCCATTTTGATGCATCCTTTCTTTTCAGTTTCGCAGAATCAGGCCTTGAAGGTCTTCTCGCAGGCCTCGAACAGACCGTTGATGTAGGTGGCGCCCAGAGCGCGGTCATACAGGCCGTAGCCGGGCTTGCCGGTCTCGCCCCAGATCATGCGGCCGTGGTCGGGACGAACATAGCCGTCGAAGCCGGTCTCCACCAGAGCCTTCACGATCTCGTAGATGTCCAGGCTGCCGCAGCTGGACAGATGGGCGCGCTCCTCAAAGCTGCCGTCCTCCATGATCTTCACGTTGCGGATGTGCATGAAGGCGATGCGGCCCATGGCGCTGTACTTGCGGATCATCTTGACCACGTCGTTGCTGGCAGCGCAGCCCAGGGAACCGGTGCACAGGCACAGGCTGTTGGCGGGGCTGTCCACCAGGGCCAGGAAGCGGTCCAGGTTCTCCTCGCAGGTGATGATGCGGGGCAGACCGAAGATGGGGTACGGGGGATCGTCCGGATGGATGGCCATCACGACGCCGCATTCCTCGGCAACGGGAATGACCTTCTTCAGGAACTTCTCCAGGTTCTTCCACAGGCCTTCCTCGCCCAGCTCACCGTAGGCGGCGATCAGCTCGCGCACCTCGTCCTGGCTGTAGCTGGAGTCCCAGCCGGGCAGATGGATGTCGTCCTTCAGGGGGTCCAGACCCTTCATCTGCTCCCAGTACATCACCAGGCTGGTGGAGCCGTCGGCGGCCTTCTTGTCCAGCTGGGTGCGGGTCCAGTCAAATACGGGCATGAAGTTGTAGGTCACGCACTTGATGCCGTGCTTGGCGCAGCGGCGGATGTTCTCGCAGTAGACCTCCAGCAGCTCGTCCACGTTGCCGCGGCCCAGCTTGATGTTCTCGTGCACGGGAATGGACTCCACCACGTCGAACACCAGGCCGTTCTCCTCGCACTGCTTGCGCATCTTTTCGATGCTTTCCTCAGGCCATACCTCACCGGGCTTTACGTCATACACAGCGCTTACGATGCTGCGCATGCCGGGGATCTGACGGATGTACTCCAGCGAGATGGGATCGCTCTCGCCGTACCAACGGAAAGACAGTTTCATACGATTTCTCCTTATCTGATTGATTGTTTCAAATGGCTTACAGACCAAAATAACGAACCGCGTTGTTGGTGCAGATGTCCTTTACCAGGCCGCCCACATACTCCATATCGGCGGGGTACTCGCCGTTTTCGATCCAGCGGCCCAGCAGGCTGCACAGGATGCGGCGGAAGTATTCGTGGCGGGCGTAGCTCAGGAAGCTGCGGCTGTCGGTGAGCATGCCGATGAAGTTGCCCAGAACGCTCAGGTTGGCCAGGCTTTCCATCTGCTGGGTCATGCCGATCTTGTTGTCGTTGAACCACCAGGCGCTGCCGTGCTGGATCTTGCCGGGAACCTCGCTGCTCTGGAACGCGCCCAGCAGGGTGTCGATCCACTCGTTATCGGCGGGGTTCAGGCTGTACAGCACGGTCTTGGGCAGGTTGTTCTCCCGCTCCAGCGCGTCCATCAGGGCGTAGGTGGCGCTGCAGCTGTCGGTGACGGCGATGCAGTCGTAGCCGCAGTCGGCACCCAGAGCGGTGAACATCCGGCTGTTGGGGTTGCGCTTGCAGCTGAAGTGCAGCTGCAGAACCCAGCCGCGGGCCTTGTACTCCCGGGCGCAGTGCAGCAGCAGTGCGGTCTGGTAGCCCTCGGCTTCCTCACGGCTCACTGCCTGGCCGGCCAGCGCCTTGCGCAGGGTCTCGCTGGCCTGCTCGCTGCTCACCTCACGGTACATCACGTAATCCAGGCCGTGGTCGGCGGCGCGGCAGCCGTTCTCGTCGAAGTAGGCGATCCGCTCGCTCAGTGCCTGGCAGACGGCCTCCACGCTGTCCAGCGTTTTGCCGGTGGTCTGGCCCAGCTTGGCGATGTATTCCACAAAGCCGGGCTTGTGGATGTTCAGCGCCGGGTCCGGACGGAAGCTGGGGCATACCCGAACCGGGAAGCTCTGATCGGCTGCCAGCTTCTTGTGCCACTCTAGATCGCTGCAGGGGTCGTCGGTGGTGCCGACCATGGCCACGTTGCTGGCCAGGATCAGGCCCCGGGCGCTCATGGCGGGATCGTTCTGCAGCTTCTCGTTGCACAGATCCCACACCTGCTGGGCGGTCTCGCCGTTCAGCACGCCCTCGTAGCCGAAGTAGTTCTTCAGCTCCAGATGGCACCAGTGGTACATGGGGTTGCCGATGGCGCGGGGCAGGCTCTCGGCGAATTTCTGGAACTTCTCCCGGTCGGATGCATCGCCGGTGATGAAGCGCTCGTCCACACCGTTGGAGCGCATCAGGCGCCACTTGTAGTGGTCGCCTCCCAGCCAGACCTGCGTGATGTTTTCAAAGCGGCGATCCTCAAAAATTTCCTTCGGATCGATGTGGCAATGATAGTCCACAATGGGCATTCCCTCCGCATAGCCATGGTACAGCTGCCTGGCAGCGGTGGTGTTCAGCAAAAAGTCTTCACTCAAAAAGCGTTCCACGAGACGTCTTCCTTTCTCCGGTTCTTTTTTGTTTACTATACACTTTAATAATTACAACTAAAATTGCAAAAATTGCTGTTAAGATTGTGAATCTTGCTGTATAATAACAGGGGAGGTGATTGCCGTGCCAAATCGATTCCAACATTTCGACACCCGGCAAAAAATGAAGGGTGACAGCTATGAAATCTTCTATTATCAGGACCGGCACCTGGGGCCGGTGGCATTGCACCACCATGATTTTTACGAGGTGTATTTCTTTTTGGGGGGAAGTGTGGATTATCTGGTGGAGGGCCAGACCTACCAGCTGCAGCCGGGGGATCTGCTGCTGATCAGCCCGCTGGAGCTGCACCAGCCCATCATCCATCCGGACCGGGACCCCTACCAGCGGATCGTGCTCTGGATCAAGCCTGAGTTCCTGCACCGGTACTCCACCGCCGGCACAAGCCTTGTGCACTGCTTTGACATCAGCCGCCCGGCCCACACCAACCTGCTTCGGCTGGCGCCTCAGCAGCAGGAGCTGATCCGCCAAACGCTGGACGAGCTTCTGCGCCAGACGGCAACCGATCAGTTCGGCCGGGATATTCTGTGTCAGGCGCTGCTGCTGCAGTTTCTGGTGCAGCTGAACCGCCAGATTCGGGACGGCTCCGGCACGCAGGAGCCGGAAAAGGAGTCCAGCCTGACCGACCGGGTCATCGCCTACATCGGCGATCACTATGCCCAGCCGCTTTCGCTGGATGGACTGGCGGAGGAATTTTTCGTCAGCAAGTACCATCTGTCCCATGAATTTGCCCGTGTGATGGGCGTCAGCGTTTACCGCTACATTACCCTGAAGCGGCTGCTCATCGCCCGCCAGATGCTGACCACCGGGCTCCGGCCCAGTGTGGTATACGAGGCCTGCGGCTTCCGGGATTACGCGGGCTTTTACCGGGCGTTTAAGGCGGAATACGGCTGCAGCCCCACCGAGTTCACACAAACCTGATCCAACAGAAAACGCTGCCGGCTCCCTGTTTTGCAGGAAGCCGGCAGCGTTGTTTTTGCCTGCGATTACCGGAACTTCTCCGGCACCTGGTCGATGGTCGTCCAGGTCTTCATGGCTTCCTCAATGCTCATACCGTTTGCGATTGCGTCCTTACGCACAGCATTGACCGCCTGAATTTCCTTCATGCGCTCGCCGGTCAGGCTGTAATTCTTCATGGCCAGAAGCGTTGCTGCCCAGGCGATCATGGGAATGACGCAGAACAGAACGATGACCACTACGTTCATGCCCTCAGTGTAGGGGCTGTACTGGGTGGGCAGGATGTCCAGGCCGATCAGGCCGACGGCAATGCCTACCACGGTGGCGGACAGGCTGGAAACCAGCTTGTCTACCAGGCTGAACAGGGTGCCCATGATGCCGGGGATGTAGTTGCCGGAGCGATAGGTCTCGTAGTCCGAGCAGTCGGCGACCATGGGAATGGGCATGTCGGCAGTGGCATAGTAGGCACCATAGCCCACGCCGAAGAAGATGATGAACAGAATGGTGTACAGGTTGATGGACAGGCCATTCTCATCCAGGAGGGACAGGGTGAAGGCATCGCCGCGACCCCACAGGAGCAGCAGCACCAGAACGCCCACGTAGCAGATCAGCGCCACGCTCACATAGCGCATCAGGCTGGCCTTCTGGCCCTTCTTCTGGCTGGTGCGAACCGTGAGCAGGAAGAAGGGAACGCTGAACACGTAGCCCAGCACCATCATGGGCAGGTACAGACCGTCGTAGTTGCCCATCATGCAGCCGTACAGCATGCACAGCACGGTGGTGTTGGTGGCGATGGACAGGGCCAGCTTGCAGCCGGCGCCGGCAACCATCAGACGCTGCATGGGGTTGTTCTCGCGGATGATATTCAGGTACTCCTTAACCTTGACCTTCTCGGCCTTGCTGCCGCCGATACCGAAGTACTTGGGCTGGTCCTTTTCCCAGATGCCCACGATGGCCAGGATGGTGAGGATCACCGAAATGATGATGCCCACCGGGGCCAGAGCACGGAAGAACTCCGCGGAGGAATAGCCGGTCTCGAAGCTTTTTGCCAGGATGGGGGCAAAGAACTGCATGGCGCCCATGCCCAGCAGGCTGCCGATGGTGTTGAAGATGGTGAACAGCGGCCGCTGCTTGGGGTCATTGGTCAGAACGGTCTGACCGGAACGGGTGCAGCTGGTCTGGAAGGTATAGCCGATCACCCACACCGCATACAGAGCCACGAAAGCGGCGTAGCGGGCACCCATCATCTCGGCGGGGATTAGGGGAGTCAGGCCATACAGCACCAGAATACTAACCGCCATGATCACGTTGCCGATCACCATGAACGGACGGAATTTACCGAACTTGCCGTTGGTACGGTCCATCAGTGCGCCGATCACCGGGTCGGTGAAGGCATCGAATACGCGCATGCCCGTTACCATGGCCGATGCAAACAGAGTGCCCAGGCTCAGCACGTTGGCGCCGAAGGTGGCGATGTAGCTGAGCACCAGAACATAATAAACGTTTGTGGCGCCGTTGTTGAGCGGGAACAGTACCAGCTGGTACAGCTTGGCACGGTTTACGCCGCTGGACTGTGAAGCTTGTGAACTCATGACCTGTATTCTCTCCTTTTCCTGTAAATACACCGGCCGCCCGCCAGGCGGGCGGCCGGTGTGTTCAACTTACGCTGTTTTGGTTGTTTACTGCTGAACAGGCTTTACGGTTTTGCAGAAGCTGCTCACGATCAGCAAGATGCAGGCCAGAACCATGCAAACCGCGCAGGCCACCGTCACATAGAAGATGGTCCAGCCCACGGTGTTGCCGGAGTTAAAGGAGAACAGGCCGGCAATCAGCATGATGCGCTGCAGTGTACACTGGCCGTAAACGTAGCTGTACAGCGCGATCGCTGCAATTACGGAAATCGCAGTGACCGGGTTGTGGTTGCCCATGCGGGCGGGGGCGACAGCAGCCAGAACGACCAGCACAACGCCGATCACGCCGGCAGCAATCACCAGGGGCAGGCCGGTGAGCGCATTGTCCACCGAGAGGACGCTGCTATATACGGCCAGGCCCAGACCTGCCGCGCCCAGAAGTGCGGCAAGCAGATTCAGATAAAATGCAATGCCCTTTTTCATGTTATTCTTCCTCCTTCTTGCGGATGGAGGTCACGCCATACATGACCACGCTCAGCACCAGCACAGCGCCGGAAACACCCGTCATACCATAGTAGATGGCACGCCACCAGGTCATCTGGCTCTCAATGTGGGTGGTTGCGTTGTAACGGTTCATCAAATGGCTTTCGGTCCAGGCGTAGATGTTTTTGTGAACAGCTTCCTTCAGTTTCATCTGAAGGTTGGCGTCACCGTCGATCATGTGAGCAGACAGCTTGCTGCCGTCAACCTGATTCTGGAACAGGCTGCAGTTTTCCAGAGTAGTGGTGCCGTAGAAACCGGACTGACCACGGGTATCGAAGCAGGTGGTACCAGCGTTCAGCACAGCGCTCCACAGATCCGTGTCATCGTAGATGTCGGTAACGGCGTAGCCGATAAAGCCCCACTCATTGGCAAGAATCTCGGTCATCAGCCCCTCGCTGGTGGTGCACTCGATGGAACCAATCTTGGAGAAGGATGTCATCAGGCCGCGCATGCCGGCATCGTTTTCCTCGGTGTCGTACTTGGTGGCCTCAAAGGCGATCTGATAGGCGCGCAGCTCTACCTCACGGGCACGCTGCTCGGTCATGTAGGGAGATACGCCGCCACGCTCAGATTCCTGGTCGTTAAAAGCAAAGTGTTTGGGAGCAGCAACCAGGCCGTAGTCCAAAGCGCCGATGGCAAATTCCATGGCGGCAACGCCGGACAGCACGGGATCTTCGGAGTAGTACTCGCCGTTACGGCCGTTGTAAGCGTGACGGTGGGTATTCAGACCGGGACCCCACAGGATATTGATGCCGGTGAACAGAGACTCAATGCCGGTGAACTCACCCAGCTCATACATCAGTTCCGGGTTGAAAGAGGCAGCGATCAGAGGCGCGTTGCCGAATACCTGGGGATGCCAGTTGCCGTTCACATCGCTGGAGGGGATAGCCCAGGGAGCATTGGGGTCCTTGGAAGCGTTCAGGCTTACAGCCACACCGTTACCAGCGTTCTCGGTCATGTAGGTTTCCACAGTGCCGATGGAGTCAGCGCCGGGGATGGACGGACCACCGAAGGAGAAGATGTACATGGCTTCTTCCAGGGTCAGCTGGTCCAGCAGAGAATCCCACTTGGGATCGTCGTAGGGCACACCGAACATCTCATAGAACTGGATGCCGTTGTCCTGGCCCCACAGAATATCAGAGGTATCATCCCCGGTCTGCAGGGTGTAGGTCTTGCCGTTCAGGTTATTGATGAGTTCCTCGTTGGTGAGGGTCATCTCGGTGTAGCTCTTGGGATAGGTGCCGGCCCAGTCGCTGCGGGACAGGTAGGTCACCTCACCGGGCTGGTAGTAGTTCCAGTCTGCATAGGGCAGCTGGTTGGAGATTTTGTGGCCGGTTTTGGAAACAGAGAACATGGTCTTGGAGATGAAGTTCTCGTCGATCTGCTGCATGTAAGCCTGAGCGGGATTGCCCTCGCCTACCATGCGGGCAGCGTCCATACCCTGAGCGGCCATAATGTGATTCAGAGCGTCGTGAGCGCCGTTGCCCACTGCGAAGTAGTAAGCGCCGGGGTCCATGATGTAGGTACCCATGGTGCCGTCGCCGTTGTCGTAGCTCTCATCGTAGCTGGCGATATACTGCAGGTCCACACGAACGGGAACCACTTCAGAAGCGCCGGGCTCCAGAACGCTGCTCTTTTCAAAGTTCAGCAGCTGGATGGCAGACTTCTCAACGCCGCCGGCAATGTAGGGAGCCTGGCCGTAGATCTGCACAGAGGTCTTGCCGGGCACGTCGCCCACGTTGGTCACCTTCACATTGAAGGTGGCGTAAGCGCTGGGGGCGCCAGTCTCCTCGTCAACGCTGATATCGAACACGGGCTGACCGTCGAACTCATACTGGAAGTCGGTGTAGCTCAGGCCATAGCCAAAGCCGTAAGCCACTTCGTTGGCATAATTCCATTCTGTGTCGGAAGCATAGGCACCCACAGGGCTGGCAGCGTTTCCATTGCCGGCAACAGAATCATAATAACGGGTCTCATAGTAGCGGTAGCCCACATACAGGCCTTCGGCCTCAATGGTGTAGGAGCCGGGGGTAAAGCCCAGAACACCGCCGGTGCGGTTGATCACTTCATCGGTGTTGCTGTAATACATTTTGCCCATGTTCTGCATGGCAGGAGCAGACATGTTATAGGTGGGGAAAATGTCGGCCAGGCCGCCGGAGGGGCTCACACGGCCGCTGATGATGTCGGCCACGCCCAACATACCGTAGCAGCCGGGGAAACCAATCCACAGGATGGCATCAACATCAGGGTCGTTTTTCAGATCGCCGATCTCCATGGCCGAGGCACTGTTGATCAGGACGATTACGTTGTCGCTGGCCTGCTTTGCCATTTCGATGGCAGCGCGTTCGTTGTCGGTCAGGGCCAGAGGCTCCTCAGCGCCCAGGCCCTCTTTGATGCCGCCGGGCAGGAAGTCCTTGGACTCGGCACTGGGGCGGCCCAGCACAACGATGGCAGCATCGCCGTACTCGGCAAAGCTGGACTGGTAATCGCTGTTCACGCCGGCGATCTCATCCACAGAGGGTTCGCCGGGGGTGTAGATCTCTTCAGGATTTTCGTTGTTGGCATGGTTGTAGGTCTTGTTCAGTTCCTTATAGACCTCCACCATAGTGGGGTTGATATTCAGGCCCGCACCCTCGAACTCGAACTCGTCGCCGCTCCAGGACTCCATGGTCTTGCTTACACTGGTGGCCTCTTCACGGGTGGTGGCGTTGGTGTTCTGGGTAGTGGTGATGGTGTTGGCGAAATCGGTCTTGTTCTGAGACAGAGCCTGCTCCAGGCTGATGAATGGGCCCTGAGCCTTAACGCCGAAGCTGGAACCGATCAGGGGCACATGGGAACGGATGCCCAGCAGGGTCACGTTGGAACCGCTGGCAAGGGGCAGGCCCTGGCCGTTCTCGGTGTTGTTCTTCAGCAGAACAGCGCCTTCGGCAGCCTCCCGGCGATTCAGATCAATGGCCGCCTGGATCAGGGCGTGAGAGTTGCCGGTACCATCCTCGTTCAGCAGTTCCGCAGGGGGGGTGAACTTATCGTACAGGGGATTTTCTGCATCGTTTTTCGAAGTCAGCACCTCGCTGGAAGTACCCAGATAGGTGTCGATGGTGGCAGCGTTGGCTTCCAGCGCATTGCCCAGAATGATGGACAGGCACATGGTAAAGCACATAGCGCTGCTCAGGCCGCGCCACAACGCTTTTTTGGTCGACTGTTTCATAGTTGCGTGTTTCCTCCTTTTATTGTTTCCACAATGGTGTGGTCGCCGTTTTCAACCGCAGTGAACCGACCTCCTTTCCATGCTCTTGCATGGTTTTGGAAAGGCTTACACCCAGTTTGCGCTGGTGCTCTTGCCTTTTTTCAGCTTGTAAGCCGGATTGGGGGCTTCAACATGGCGCAGTGCGGCGGTGTCGGTGCAGCTGCCGGCCACTGCCTTCAGCTTGACCTTCCCCTCCAGCGGCACGCGGAAGGTGAATACCTTGCTGCCGGACTTTTCCTCCAGCAGCTTTCCGTTCACATATAAGCCGACCTTGGGCTGGTTGGAGTACACCTTCACGGTGGTCATCTTTTCCGGGCGGTCCATATAGCGGCTGCCCGCAATGTGAACGAAGGCCTCGCTGCTCCAGTATGCCTTGTACAGATAGAAGCTGTCCTTCTTGGTCTTGCGGTCAAAGGTTACCAGACCCTTGTGGTTCATGCCCGGCTCGCCGCCCTGGTCGCGGGCATCTGCCGCGAAGTCGAACATATTCCAAACGTGAGTGCTCCACATGTAGGGATGACGCTCGAAGCATTTCAGCAGGAACTCGTGATAGATGGCCTGGTATTCCTCGGTGTGGTCGCCGCGGCGGGGCTTGGAGGAATGCAGGTTGGGCATGCCCTCGCAGCCGTATTCGGAATAGCCCAGGCAGCGGTTGGGGTAGACCTTGTGGAAGAAGCTGATCCACCAGTCGTTCAGGAACAGGCCGGGCACATACCAGCCCAGATACAGGTTCCAGGACACGATGTCGGACAGATGGGCCACCCGGTTGAAGGGGCCGCACATGGCGTAGCAGGCCAGGCTGGTGGGGCGGGTCTCATCCATGCTGTGGCACAGCTCGTTGAGCACCCGGTGGTTGTCCAGCATGTCCGCCTTATCCTTGGTGGAGATGGTGATCTCGTTGGAAAGACCCCAGGTCACGATGCTGGCATGGTTGTAGTTCTGCACGATCAGCTCTTTCATCTGGCTGATGGTGTTTTCCCGGCCATTGGGCATATGCTCGGAGATGTAGGGAATCTCGGCCCAGACGATCATGCCGTATTCGTCGCACAGATCATAGAAATACTGATCGTGCTGATAATGGGCCAGACGGATGGTGTTGGCGCCGATCTCCCGGATCAGAGCCATATCCTCGTCGTGATGGGCGCGGGTGAGCGCGTTGCCGATGCCCTTGCGGTCCTGGTGGCGGGAAACGCCGTGCAGAGGATAACGGCGGCCGTTCAGGAAGAAGCCCTCCTTCGGGTCCACCCGGAAGGTGCGCACGCCGAAGCGGCAGCCGATCTCATCTACCACGCTGCCGTTTTCCACAAGGCGAAGGGTGGCGTTGTAGAGGTAAGGGTCGGCCACGCCGTCCCACAGATGCACGTTTTCAATGCGCAGAGTCACATCGGTGCCGGTACCCTTGGCTACCTGGTTGCCCTCCCGGTCGGTGAGGATCACTTCCACGTTGGGGGACTCCACATTGCACCAGCTCTCCACCCGGACCTCGCCGTCGGAGCCCTTTACCTTCGGGGTGACCTTCAGGCCGGGGCCGCCGAAATGATCCATGGCAAAGCGATGCTTGCTCACGACGATCAGGCTCACATCCCGGTAGATGCCGCCGTAGAAGGTGAAGTCGGCCTTCTGGGGATATACCCGGTCGTTGACGCTGTTGTCCACACGGACGACCAGCTGATTGTCGGCGCTCAGCAGCTCGGTGATGCAGCTCCGGAAGGTGGAGTAGCCGCCGTCGTGATGGATCACCATCTGACCGTTCAGCTCCACATCGGCGCTGGCGTTCACACCTTCAAACTGCAGATAGACATCCTGGGTGGCGGGGTCAAACGCCGGGGCCGCAAAGCTTTTCCGGTAAACGCAGGTTCCGCGCCAGTAATCGTTGCCGCCGTCCTGGCCGTCCACTGCGTTCCAGGTGTGGGGAACATCCACCACAGAGTCGGTACCGTCGGGACCGGTGAAGGTCCACTGCCGGTTTAAATTGATTGTTGTTCTCATGAATCGCCCTCCATGCCCGCGCATCTGACGGGGTGTTTTGCAACTTCGTTTCGATGTTTTAAGCTTATAATATATGAGGCAGGCATTTCAATCTCTTTCCCCAAGTGGTGCAAATCGTGGCATATGTGGCATTTCTGTTGCCAAATTAATTTGTTAATTTTTGTGCAAAAAGCATATAGACAAAAGAAAAATCCGGCTTTTCAGCGCGAATCAGAAGACGATGCGTGGAGAAAAAGAGCTGCTCGGGAAAAGGTTTGGCCCGCAAAGCAGTTCTCAAAGCCAATATAAATAAGGTATACCGATGCCTGTTTTGAAAGGAGGATGTTCCGGCACAAGATGGGATTCGCCCGGCTGAGCGTGATGGATAAAGTTAAAACCACAAAACCCGCCGTTCCTCACAAGCAGTTGGGAACGGCGGGTTTTGTTTACAGAAAAATTTACGCTTTTGCGCCGGGAATCACAAAGGGCGGATGAGCACCGCGCCCTTGCCGGCGTTTTTCACCTCATAGAGGACCTGGTCTGCCGTGCGGTACAGCTCGGAAAACTCCCGGGGCAGCTGCCCGTATACGCCGCCGATGGAGACCGAAGAGCGGGCTGCGGGCCAGTGCTTTTGGGTGAGCGCCTGATAGCTCTTTACCACGCTGTTCAGCTTGCGCTCCAGCACGCCCAGGTCCCGGGGCGCTGAGAAGAACACGCCAAACTCATCGCCGCCCAGCCGGAACAGGATGTCGGTGCGGCGGAAGGTGTGGGTGAGCAGGGCTGCAAACTCATGCAGCGCCCGGTCGCCCTGCTGATGGCCATAGAGGTCATTCACCTGCTTGAAATTGTCCAGATCCATAATGACGAACAGATATCCGGCGCTGCTGTGCATGGCGTTTTCGATCCGGTTCTGGCCGGCCTTTCGATTGAAAAGACCGGTGAGGGGGGCCTTATCGGCGGCCTTTTCCAGGTCCTTTTTGGCATTGATCTGTTCGGAGATGTCCACCAGCACGCTGATGATGGCCTCGCGGCCATTGTCGGCAACGGTCTTTCGGCCAATGTCGTGGACCCACATGTCGGTGCCGTCCCGGCGCTTCATGCGGTACTGTACCTCGTACTGATCGCCCTTGGCCAGGGCCTGCGCCACCACCATTTTCACAAACTCCCGGTCGTCCGGGTGGATGCTGTTGATCACCAGGCCCTGAATCTGGCGGGAGAACTCCTCATAGCTCTGGTAACCGGCCATCTGCAGCATTCGGTCGTTGGCCACATAAAGCGGGAAGCCGTCCTCCACGTAGCCGCCCACCACACCGCCCGGCATGAGCTGCGCAAGGATCTCGATCAGTTCCTTCTGGGTGCTGCGGTTGATCTGGCTGGTGCCCTGCAAAGCGAAGGACAGAGGGAAGAACTCGCCCTCCTCCTGGGTGTGGCTTGCCTCGGAGGCGTGCATGGTATCGATGAACCAGCGCTCGCCCTCCAGATGGAAGCCGGCGGTCAGGCGGATGTGATAGATCACATGAATGCCGTATTCCGGCTGCTCCAGCCCGATGTGAACATCACAGAAGCAATCCCAGCAGGTGGTCGCCCGCTGGTGCTGGGTGTAGTTGTCGATTTTATAGCTGAGCGGCCAGGGCACGGCCTGAAGCTCGTCTCGCAGAAGGCGGCGGAACTGCTCCTTGTTGACGGCTACCTCGCCATCGCCGGTTCCCACGCTGATAAAATTCGGAGAGAGCAGCGCCAGCGTGCCTTCCGGGTCCCGAAGCTGGAAATATCGAAGGCAGAATTCGTTCAGCCAGGTACGGACCTGACTGCCGGGCAGTGCATTGTTGGTCATGGCTCCTCCTTCTCGTTTGTTGCCGGGGCTTCTCCGGCGCCGCCGGAGATCAGGCGGTATACATCCTCCAGCTCCATGGGGCGGTAATAGTAAAAGCCCTGGATCATGTCGCAGCCGGATTCCCGGATCATCCGGTTCTGGGCCGGGGTCTCAACGCCCTCCATACATACCTTTTTGCCGAACCGGTGGCAGGCGTATACGATGCTGGAGAGGAAGTTCATCTTGTCCTCCGAGGCTGCCATCTCCAGCAGCAGAGAACGGTCCAGCTTGATGATGCTGGAAGGATATTGCAGCAGCATGCGCAGCGAGGAATACCCGCTGCCGAAATCGTCCAGTGCGATGCCGATGCCCATCTCATGGCAGGCATCCACGAAGCGCATCAGGTGTTCGGGCTGCTCGTCCATGCAGCTTTCGGTCATTTCCGCCACCAGGCGCTCGCCGCTGACCCGGTATTTTTCCAGGGTGGCGCGCATGAAGTCGGTGAATTTCTCGTCGGACAGCTGCTGCAGGCTCACGTTGAAGGTAAGATAAAACTCCGGCATGCAGGCGGCAAGGCGCATGCAGTTGCAGGCCGTCTGCTCAAAGACCCAGCGGCCCGCCAGCTGGATCAGGTTGCCCTTTTCCAGCAGGGGGATAAAGATGGCGGGAGAAACATCCCGCCCCTGGAAGGACCAGCGCAGCAGGACCTCGCCGCCCACCACCCGGCCATCCTGTGCGGAGACCACCGGCTGGATCACGATGCGGAAATTTTCCATGCCCCGCAGCACGTCCCGGCTCAGGGCCAGGGCGATGTTGGACATGTTTTTGATCTTCTCGCCGTTTTCGGGAGAATCCACCACATACAGCTGGCGGGAATCCTGCTTGGCGACCTTGATCAGCGAGACCATGTTCTCCACAAAATCCGAGGGGGAGAGCTGGTCTTTGGGGCAGTCCATCAGGGCAAAGGAGCAGGGATGATGGACCGAAAGGCCCACGCTCCGGTAACCGGCCTCCACGATCTCACGGATCTGGTGCACCAGCTCCTCCCGGCTCTCGGCACAGGCCGGGTCCACCAGGGCCAGGCAGCGCATGCCCTCCAGCCGGTAAAAGGACATTTTGCCCATCAGATTTTTCATCAGCTCGTCGGCGATGTTGCTCACCAGATGGTCGCTGTAGGTGCGGCTGCGGGCGTTGTTCAGTTCGGTAATGCTGTTCAGGCTGAAGCCGATGGCAAGGCATTGCTGGCCGGTCTGCCGCAGCTGATCCATCCGCCCGAACATGGCGGTGACCCGGGGGAAATTGGTCACCGGGTCCACCACGAAGTCGTCGTCCTGATGGGTGACCCGCCCGGCGAAGAAGAGGGGCTTGGTCTTGTCCTCGCTCCATTGCATCAGGCCGAAGCAGCGAATCCAGACGGTTTTGCCCGCGGCGTTGCGGATCTGATAGCGCAGATCATGCACGGTGCGCTTTTCCTGCAGCATGGTCTGAATCTGGCGGCGGTACATGTCCCGGTACTGCGGGGAAGGGATGCGCTTGGCCCATTCCTTCAGAAGACCCGGCACCACATTGCTGCGGAAGCCGAATTCATCCCGCATGTTGTCGGAAATATAGAACAGATCCTTTGCCATGTCGCCGAAATAAAAATAGCTTACGGTGTTCTGCTGGGAAATGGACTGGAACAGGAATTCCATGTCGTGGTAGGTAGAGGCCAGGAAATGGTAAAACAGGCTGCTTTTGTCCGCCGCGGCATTTTCCGGGCGGCGGTCGCTTTTGCGCCGGTCGATGCCGGGGATGGAGCCGTTGATCCGGTAGTAGTCCCGTTTGTCCTGGTACATAACATGGTCGGCCTGGCCGATCAGTGCGTCCAGATCAAAGGGAGGCTGATCGGACCAGGCAAACCCCACGGCCATGTGATGCTGGTCCTGCTGAATGCGCTGGCGCAGCGACTGGATGTTTTCCTCAAAGCGCTCCCGGGGCAGGTCCCGGAACAGAGCCACGAACTCGTCACCGCCGGAGCGGTAGATCCAGGGGGTCTGCAGAGTCTCCTGCAGCAGAGCGGCGCAATGGCGGATCAGCCGGTCACCTGCGTCGTGCCCCAGCGAATCGTTGGTCTGCTTGAGACTGGTAATGTCACAGTAGATCACGCCCAGCTGGCTCAGACTGCCCAGACGGGTATCCTGCTCGAACATAGCGTTCATGGCGTTGCGGTTGTAAAGATTGGTAAGAGGATCGTGGTAGCTTAAGATGTGCAGCCGGCGCAGCAGATCCCGGCGGCCCAGCAGCGAGGCCACGAAGCGGCCCACCACATTGATGATGGGCGCAAGCATGCCCATCATCTCCCGATTGGGATTGTCCACTCCCAAAAAGCCGATCACCTTGCCCTCGCTGGTCACCGGCCCTGCCGCCAGAGTGGTCACATCCTGGGGCTTGAGCATGGCATAGACCATGGGATACTGCAGGCGGATATCCTCCAGATCCCGGATTAGGATCACCTCATCCCGGGAGAATACCTGCATCCACCAGTCGATGCTGGAAAGGGGCACGCCCTGCAGAATATCCTTCTGCGGGGTGACGCCCTCCCGGCACCATTCATAGGTGTTGTCCACCTGCTCATCGGTGCCGATCTCAAACACGTAGGCACGGTCACACTGGAAGGTTTGGCCCAGATAACTCAGCAGCAGTTCCAG
The DNA here is from genome assembly GCF_017889395.1 of Allofournierella sp. Lineage (NCBI taxonomy): Bacteria > Bacillati > Bacillota > Clostridia > Eubacteriales > Oscillospiraceae > Allofournierella > Allofournierella sp. Next base: position 45,296 of record NZ_JAGHKE010000010.1, read on the forward strand.
CGCATCGTTTGGATTGGTAGTGGAGAAGATCTGCCGCATACATTCATTCAGGATGGTTTCGCTGCGGGCGTAATAGTAGGGTGTATTGCATATGACCTCGGCGTCCACATCCACGGCAACCTCGATGCGGTAGCTGTGACCCTGCTCGGTCAGCAGACTGTCCTTGATCAGATAGCGTTTGTTGAAGACCGGGTTTTTGTGAACCCAGGAGAGAAAATGTTGTTCTTTCAGCTGATGGTTGTTGCAGAATGCGCAGGGCTGGGTACTGCCCTGCAGAACCTCGTAGCAGCGTTTGCCGGCGTAGTCTGCGGTCTGCTGATAGCCCAGTGATTCCCGCAGCCGGCGATTCATGTAGACCAACTGGTGCGTTTTTATATCTGAGATATAGACGAACTCGTCCATCTCCTCGAAAAAGCGTTGCAGATGCTCCATCATATGCATCGATTCTCCCCTCTGTGCTTCCGGTGGCTCTGCCGCCCGGTCCCTATCTTTTCTATTATAACACAAAAAAATACCCGGCTGGGAACCAGCCGGGTTAAGGAAGGAAAGAAAACGATGGGGAAAATGCTTCGTGCGCTCCAAAACGAAGCGGGGAAACAGGAATTTATCCCTGCTTTGACCGAAACAGTGCCGGTGTGAGGAGAGAGGACCGGCAAGCCCGGGCGGAGCTTGGCCGATGCGTTACCGGCGCTTCAGGAAGAACCACAGGCCAACGGCACCGCAGCCGCATACCCCGACCAGGCCGGCCAGCACAAGCGCGGGCTTGGACTGGAGCAGACCGCCGGACGAAGAGGAGTTCGCGGTGGCGGGTTCACTGGAGGGACTCGGTGTGGCGGAAGGCTGCTCTGTGGGCTGCACAGTGGGGGGAGCTGTGGGCTCCGCCGAGGGAGTGGCAGAGGGAACTGCCGTGGGCTGTGCAGTGGGACGCGCAGGACGGATCACAGCGGTGCTGGGGGGAATGGTAGCAGCAGGTGCCGCAGTGGGTTGCGCCGCAGGTGCTGCGGTAGGCTGCGCTGCGGGAGCCGCAGTGGGTTGTGCTGTGGGAGCAGCAGTAGGCTGCGCCGTGGGTTCAGCAGTGGGTTGTGCTGTGGGAGCAGCAGTAGGCTGCGCCGTGGGTTCAGCAGTGGGTTGTGCTGTGGGAGCAGCAGTAGGCTGCGCCGTGGGTTCAGCGGTGGGCTGCGCCGTGGGGATGGCAGTAGGCTGCGCTGTGGGAACTGCAGTGGGCTGAGCGGTGGGAACAGGGCTGGGAGTCACGGTGGGAGCGGGTTTTTCAAAAACAGTGAAGGAAAAACTGGCGCTCATGCCCTGATATGTTACAGTAGCCTGTCGGGTGCCGGTCTGGGTGGTGTCGAAGCCGGTCAGCGTGTACTCTCCGCTGCTCAGCTCTCTGGGACCGGAGGCATAGTTGGCGAATACCCGCAGTCCCTGGGTAGAAACCTCATCGCCCTGATGGTAAGAGGTAAGAGAAGGCGGTGTGACCGATATGGACAGCAGGGAATCGGTCACATCGGGGGCGTTGAAGCGGATCATAGCTTTGCCGTCCATATGGTAGGAGGTGAACAGGCGGTCGCCGAATACGGTCAGAGTCGCGTTGCTGCCGCCTTTGTCCACGCGCTCACCCACCGGAGTGAACGTGCCGTTTACCAGCTGATAGACCTGCAGGTCTTTGGCCGAAGCACCATTGGGTGCGGCCAGCAGGAAGGTGGTATCCGTGCCGAAGGCCAGGCGGGGTTCGTAGGCGGCGCGGTCCAGCTTGGCGAGATCGTTCCAGGTGTCGCCGTCCAGCTGCTTCAGCACCGGGGTCTCGCCGCCCAGGGCAGCCAGCAGACCGTTGCTGCCGGCGGCCAGATCATAGGAGCTGGCACTGCCCGGGCTGGCCAGGCGGGAGAAGCCGCCATCCTGCGCCTGATAGATCAACAGCTCGTTGTTGTTGGTCACATCCTGGAAAGCCAGATACACCTGGCCCTGGCTGGTCACTGCGACCTTCGGATTGTCGAACATCCGGCCGGAGGCACAGTAGCCCTGCCGCATCAGACCGCTTTTGGTGATGGTGGCATAGCCTGCCTGGGCATAGCCGCCGGTCACATAGGCCAGATGCAGGGTCCCGCCCTGGGCGGTAAGAGAGTAGTCGTCCACATCCGGCAGCAGGCCAAGGCTTTTCCATGCGCCATCTGCCAGCATGGACAGGTACAATGCGCCGTCGCTGGCGCGCCATGCGACCACCGGGGTGTCGCGCAGGATGGTCAGAGTCACCCGATCGAAGCCGCCCGCCTGAGTGAGAGGCTGCGCGGTTACAGGGGCCCAGCCGGGGTCAGCAAAGGCGTAGAGCTGCAGCTCATCACCGGTATAGGGCAGATCGTAGCCGACGGCCATGATCTGGCCGCGGATCGGCCCCTGGGCCAGCGCTGCGCCGGAGTGAGTGGGGAACTGGGCATCCTGCCACAGGGTCTGAGGATCTGCCTGGGGAATGGTGACCGAGAAGGTCATGGACCCGTTCTGGGCCGAGGAGACATTCGAAATCACGATGCCGGAATTGGTGCCATCCGAGAAGGTGAGCGCACCCTGGGCCAGCCCGGCATTCGGGTCCGCACTGCCGATGGAGGTGCGGCCGCTCTCGGCAGAGAGGAAAGCGTTGCCCACGGTGGCCCGCTCGCTGCCCTCCACATAGCCGTTCTGGCCGGGCTGGGGGCGGAATACGTACACGCCGGTGGAGCCGAAGTAGTTGCTCAGGCCGTCCACCGTGGTGTCCACCCGGTAGACGATGAGGCCGGTGCCGCCGACGCGGGAGTCCAGAGTATCGTCGCTGTAGGGGGAGGTCTGGCGGCGCATCTCCACCACAAACAGCTCATAGGGATTGCGCTGCGAGCGGATCACATAGGCCTGGTTGCCGGCTTCGCCGGGGGCGCAGATGGAAACGTTCCGGGTCGAGCTGGTCAGTTCGGGAAGCTGGGTCCAGCCGGTGAAATGCGCGCGCAGATAGGCCAGCGGCCAGCTCAGATACCGGGAGGAAAGGGCCATGATATCCCAGGCCCCCACCGGGACCGAGCCGTCCCGGGTGTACAGGTCCGGGTAGCCCAGGGTGTGCAGGAATTCATGGCAGATCACGCCGGAGCCGTCCGCCTGGGTGGAGTCCAGCAGACGGTCGGTGTTCAGCATGTTGTAATTGGCCACCTCTTTGCCGCTGTACTGCAGGCCGGCGGGCAGGGTGTTCTGATGCGGGTACAGCGAGGGCGGCGAACCGGTGGTGTTGTCCGCCTTGCCCAGCAGCACCACACTCAGGTTGTCGATGCAGCCGTCACCGTCGTAGTCCAGAGTCTGACCCTGCAGCGCGGGGAGCTGCCGCACCAGCTCGGTGAGAATCGAGGAGTCAATGCTGCTGGTCTGAGCCTGCTGGATGGTGAACGGCAGTTCGCAGGCGGTAAGGGTCTGGCCATCCCACTGAGGGAAGATGTTGTGTACCCGGAACTGACCACCGGAGATGGTGTTCATGTACTGGCGGAAGGAGCGGCCCTGTTCGCCGTCGTAAAGCTCCATCAACGCCTGGGCACGGCTTTTGTCCGGCTGGGCGGAAGGGGCGTTGAAATAGTCCTTATTTGGCTCGTCGCTGAAATAGGCGAAAAGTACCACGTTGGCAAACTCCCGGGGCGGTTGGCCTTCTGCCCGGGCAGGCAGAAGAAGGCCGCCGGCAGGCGCCATGCAAAGCACTAGGG
>NZ_JAGHKE010000126.1:0-4193 GCF_017889395.1 Allofournierella sp.
GATCTGGCGGAACTGGTCCACCTGGATGCCCAGCAGCCCCTCCACCGCCGCGTCCACGCTCTCCTTGCCCTCGGCCACCGGGACGGGGTTCTCCCCCTCCAGCCGCTCCAGCAGGGCGGTGGCGGGCACCTCGGTGGTACCCTCGCCCCGCTTTTTGCGGCGGGTCGGGGCGGGGCGGCGGGTGATGCGCCACCGCTCGCCCCGATGTAAAAACACCAGCTGAGCGCTGGTCTCCAGGGTATCGTCCGCATAGTCGCTGCGGATCATCTTCTCGCTGCGCACCCGGCCGGTAAGCTTGCCGAAGAGCGCATAGCACACCCCGTCGAACAGGGTGGTCTTGCCCGCGCCGGTATCGCCGGTGATCAGAAACAAACCACCCGCGCCCGCGGCCTCAAAATCCACGGTCTGGCTGCCCGCATAGGCGCCGAAGGCGGTCAAAGTCAGGGTCAAGGGTCTCATGCTTCCACCTCCCGGCAAATGGGCTCCAGCACCGCCCGCTCCTCCTCACTGAGGGGCTGGCCGTGCACGGTCCGGTAAAAATCCGCGAACTGGTCTAAAAGGCCCGCCCGCTGCAGCTGCCGCGCCCGCAGCTGGGCCTCGCTGCGCCCGGTGGGGATCTGAGGCGCCAGCTCCAGCTTGACCAGGTTCGGGTAAACGCTGCGCATCCGGGCGGCGGCGTTGGGCGGGATCTGCCGGTCGGTGAGCACCGCATGGACAAAGTCCGCGCAGCCCGGCTCGGCGCTGTCGATCAGCTCCTCCAGCGGGCCCTGCACCCGGCGCAGCGGCCGCAGCGGTGCAAAGGGCAGCGGCTGCCAGCGCACACCCCCCTTTTCGCCCAGCTCCACCAGCACCGCCGCCTTGCGGTGGCGCACCTCGCTCACCGAATAGGCCAGCGGCGAGCCGCAGTAGCGGACGTGCTCCGCCCCCACCTGCTGGGGACCGTGGATGTGCCCCAGAGCCACATAGTCAAAGCCCTCGAGCACCGCCGCGTCCACATTGTCCAGCGTGCCCAGGTTCAGCGTCTCGGAGTCGCAGGTCTCGGGACTCTTCCCCCCGCTGGTCACGAACTGGTGGGCCATGATCAGATTGCGGGCGGAAAAATCCGGCCCGGCGGCCCGGATCAGGGCGGCCACCGCGTCGGTATAGCTCTCGATGGTCTCCTGCGGCAGGGCGGCCCGCACCTGGCTGGGCCGGATGAAGGGCAGCGCCCACAGATGCACCGGGCCGAAGGCATCCTCCAGCACATAGTGCTCCAGCCCGCCGGAAAACACCGCCGCCAGATGCACCCCGCCTGCGGCCAGCAGCTGGCTGCCAAAGCCCAGCCGGTCGGCGCTGTCGTGGTTGCCGCTGATCAGATACACCGGGATCTTCGCCCGGCACAGCCCGGTGAGGAATTCATCCAGCAGCGCCACCGCGCCCACGGTGGGCACGCTGCGGTCGTACACATCGCCCGCCACCAGCACGCCGTCCACCTGGTGCTCGGTTGCCATGGCAAGGCATTGGTTCAGGATGTGCCGCTGGTCCTCGTAAAGATCCACCTCGCAGAGCCTGCGCCCCAGATGCAGATCGGATAAATGCAGAAATTTCATGGTTCTTTGCCTTTCTTTGGCGCCGCATATCGCGGGCCTGCCTTGATTATACCAGAGCCGCCGCCCACTTGAAAGCCCCGCCGCCCTGTGCTACCATAGGGGCAAACCCAAACGGAAAGGCGGGAACAGAAGATGGAACTGCGTTTGGAAGCCCCCCGGCCCGAGCACCGGCAGCTGGTGGAACCCTACCGGCGGGAATTTTTGAACAGCGGCGACTCCATCGACGGCTCGGCCGGTCTTGCCTGGTGCAGCGGCTTTGACGAGTGGATGGCCCTCGTGGCCGACAATTCCCGCGACGAGACCGCCCGCCCCGGCTGCGTGGCCACCAGCGTGTTCCTGGCCTTCGACGGCCCGGAGCTGGTGGGCATGGTGGACATCCGCCACCGGCTGAACGACTACCTGCGCCGCTACTGCGGCCACATCGGCTACAGCGTGCGCCCGGCCCTGCGCCGCCGGGGCTACGCCACCGCCATGCTCACCCTGGCTCTGGAGGAATGCCGCCGCCTGGGTCTTTTTCAGGTGATGCTCACCTGCGAGAAAACCAACGTGGCCTCCGCCCGCACCATGCTCCACTGCGGGGCGGTTTTGCAGGACGAGCTGCTCATGGGAAGCATGACCATTCAGCGATACTGGATCGAGCTGTGACCAATTGAATTTTTTATAACCGTGACCGCACCGCCGCCTTTTCCCGACTTAGGGTAAGACGGCAGCGCATATTTTTATCTGTTTGCCGCATATTAAACCATCGTTTCTCAAAAATGTAGAATATTTTTTAGTTAATTTGTTCAAATGCCCATTGCCACCCCTTGTAAAAAGCGTTATAATAGTATCAAAATTTCATCGCAAACGCGGCCCTGTGGGCCACGGGCCGGGCCATTTTGGTCCGGCCCGCGCCCTTTGCTGCGGGAAAGGAGCTCTTAGCATGAACACCACCAACGAACTGCTGCGAGCAATTTTAAAGATGGACGAGGAGGAGCGGCTGCGCACCCAGGCCTCCGAGGAATACCGGCGCGGCGCCCAGACCCGCCTGACCGAGGCAGCCCGCAGCCAGGAGGCCGAGATCATGGCCGCCATGCGCACACGGGTGGACGCCTTTTCCGCCAGGGAGCAGGCCCGGGCCGATGAACGCCTGGCTAAACTGGAGGCCGGCAAGCAGCAGGCCCTCAGCCGGATGGAGCAGCTCCGGGCGGACAAACGGGAGGAATGGGTGAAAACCATCACCGACCGGGTGCTGGGGCGGGAGGCGTAAGCCATGGGCAACACGCAGGCCTCCAATGCCATTCTGGCCAAAAGCCGCGCGCTTTACGGCCGCCGCCTCACCGGGCAGGACTACCAGCAGCTGATGAACTGCCGGGATCTGCCGGAGGTGATCACCTATTTAAAAAGCCGCACCGCCTATGCCCGCGCGCTGGAGGGCGCGGACCCCACCCGGGTACGCCGGGCGGAGCTGGAGGTCCGGCTGCGGCAGAATCTGTTCGACCAGTACGCGGCCTTGTGCCGGTACGAGATGAACATCGGCCACGATTTTTACCGCTACTTTATTCTAAAGGCGGAGGTTCGGGCGCTTGCCAACCGTCTGCAGGAGCTGGCCGCCCCCGGCAGCGAGACGCTGCGGCTGTATCAGATGCCCCAGTTCATCCGCCGCCATTCCAGGCTGGACGCTGCCGCCCTGGCCTCCGCCCGGGACCTGGCCAGCCTCACCGCTGTGGTGGAGGGCACGGTTTACCATCCCATCCTCATGAGCTTCTGCGAAAAGGCGGGCTTTGTGCTGGATAAGGACGGCGTTTTGCAGGTACAGGCCGCGCTGGATCAGCTGATCTACAACACCATGGAGGAGCTGGTGGCCAAAAAGCTGCACGGCGCCGCCAAAAAGGACATGGACTACCTGCTGCGCCGCAAGAGCGACCTGGCTGCCATCGTCTACATGTACCGGCTCAAGCAGATGATCGGCGCCGACCGGGCGTATCTTTTGCCCCGGCTGGCGGTGGGCTACAGCAACATGAGCCAGAAACAGCTGCTCTATTTGATGGACGCGGCGGACTGCGAGGACTTTGTGCACCGGCTGGCCCGCACTCCTTATGCCCGGGAGTTCTTCGGCTCCTCCTTCACCCGCGTGGAGGACGCGGTGCAGCGGCTGGACTACCGCTGGCATCTGAAAAAGCTGCGCTTTTCCACCGACCCCAGCGTGGTGCTGTTCTGCTACATCTTTCTGGCGGAAAACGAGCTGACCAACCTGACCCACATCATCGAGGGTGTCCGCTATCACCTGCCGCCGGAAAAGATCGCCCCCCTGCTGGTGGGCGTGGGCGATTGAGGGGAGGTGCCGAGCGATGTTATTTGAACCGAAAATGCAGCTGGTCTGGGTGAACGGGCCCATCGGCCGGCTGACGGATTTTCTCGAGCGCTGCTGCCTGGACCAGGGCACGGTGCATCCCGCCCGGGCGCTGGACAACATGAATCCGGCGGCGGGCTACGCCGCACCGGAAACCAGCGGCGAATGGTCCGCTCTGGTGGCCCGGCTGGAGGCGGATGCCGGGGAGGATTCCCTGCCGCTGACCCATCCCTGCGAGGAATTCTCGCCCCGGCAGCGCCAATTGCTGGAGG
>NZ_JAGHKE010000127.1:0-4179 GCF_017889395.1 Allofournierella sp.
TGTGCGCAGCTGGCGCATAGAGGTTACAAAATACGTAAATACTACTCTCAAACCTTTCATTCCGCGGAGATCCGGTGTATAATATAACAGTTGTGATGCAGTTGAAGCAGAACGCCTCAAAGCGCGCAAAGGAGAGTTATCGTGGAGAAATTTGTTATCAACGGGGGCAAACCCCTTCAGGGCGAAGTGACCATCAGCGGTGCGAAGAACGCGGTGGTAGCCATTTTGCCCGCCACTATCCTGGCAGCCGATAAATGCGTGATCGAGAACGTGCCCGCCATCAGCGATGTGGCCGTCTCGCTGGAGATCCTCACCGCCCTGGGCGCTAAGGTGCGGATGCTCAATAAAAATACCTACGAAATTGACACCACCCACATCAACAGCACCGAGGTGCCGGACGATTTGTCCCGTCAGATGCGGGCAAGCTACTATTTCCTGGGCGCTTTGCTGGGCCGGTTCGGCTCCGGCCAGGTCGCCATGCCCGGCGGCTGCAACCTGGGTCCCCGCCCCATTGACCAGCACCTGAAGGCCTTCAGCGCTCTGGGCGCAGGCGATTCGGTGGAGTACGGCATGATCAAGGTGAGCGGCAGCCCCCTGAAGGGCGCGCATGTGTTCTTTGACAATGTGTCGGTGGGCGCCACCATGAACGCCATGCTCAGCGCCGTGCTGGCCGAGGGTCAGACCGTGCTGGAGAACGTGGCCAAGGAGCCCCACATCGTGGACCTGGCCAACTTTTTGAACATGATGGGTGCCGATGTGCGCGGCGCGGGTACCGACGTGATCCGTATCCGCGGCAAGAAGAGCATGCACGGCTGCACCTATTCCATCATCCCGGACCAGATCGAGGCCGGCAGCTACATGGTGGCCGCCGCCATCACCGGGGGCAACGTGCTCATCAAGAACGTGATCCCCAAGCATCTGGAGCCCATCACCGCCAAGATGGAGCTGGCCGGCGTGACCGTGGAGGAATATGACGACTCCATCCGTGTATGCCGCACCGGCGACTTGATGCCGCTGAAGATCAAGACCATGCCCCATCCGGGCTTCCCCACCGATATGCAGCCTCTGATGACCGTGCTGCTCACCACCGCCAAGGGCACCTCCATCGTGACCGAGGGCATCTGGGAAAACCGCTTCCGCTATGTGGATGAGCTGGTGCGCATGGGCGCGAATATTCAGGTGGACGGCCAGGTGGCCGTGATCGAGGGCGTGCCCGAGCTGCAGCCTGCGCCGCTGCGCGCTTCCGACCTGCGGGCAGGTGCCGCGCTGGTCATGGCTGCGCTGAGCGCCAAGGGCACCAGCGAGGTATCGGAGATCGCGCACATCGAGCGCGGCTACGAGGACCTGGTGGAAAAGCTGCAGGGGCTGGGCGCGGATATCCGCCGGGTGGAAAAGCCCGCCACCGGTTTGCCGCAGGCACTGTAATCCACCTCTGACCGAAGAAGAAAAAGGCCGCGGAGCTGCGTTTTCCGCGGCCTTTTGTATACATATAGGAGAATTCATGGCATTTTTTACTTCTCTTTATTCCGGTTCCTCCGGAAACTGCTCGGTGGTGCGCTGCGAGGGCAAGTATCTGCTCATTGATATGGGCAAAAGCTGCCGCACCACCCTGAACGCCCTGAAGGAGATGGGCCTGGCCGTGGCGGACATGCAGGGCATCCTGATCACCCACGAGCATTCCGACCACGTCCAGGGGCTGCGGGTGTTTTTGAAGCATTATAACGTGCCGGTCTACGGCTGCAGCGCCACGCTGGACAACCTGCTGGACATGGAGCTGGTGCCCCCGGCGGCCGAGCTGATCGCCATCGAGGGCCGGCCGGAGGAGATCGGCGTCTTTGTGGTGGAGGCATTCCCCACCAGCCACGATGTACCCTGCTGCGGCTATCGCATCCGCACGCCGGACGGCGGAGTCATGGCCATCGCCACCGACCTGGGCGTGCTCACGCCCCAGGTGCACCAGGCGCTGGCCGGGGTGAAGCTGGCGGCGCTGGAGTCCAACTACGACCGCAACTGCCTGATGATGGGTTCCTATCCCTATCATCTGAAGCGGCGCATCCAGTCCGACCGGGGCCACCTGGACAACGCGGAGTGTGCCGCCAAGGTGCTGGAGCTTTTACAGGACGGCTGCGAGAAAATTGCCCTGTGCCATTTGAGCCGGGAGAACAATACCCCCGAGCTGGCGCTGGCCACGGTGCGGGAGGCAATTCTGTGCGCGGGGCTCAAGCCCGGCGAGAATGTGGTCATCCAGGCCCAGAAGCGCAACGAGCCCAGTGATTGGATGGAGTTTTAACGAGTATGCAAAAGATCGATTTGATTTGTATCGGCAAGCTGAATGCCAGCTATTTTGCCGCGGGCGTGGCCGAGTACCAGAAGCGGCTGGGGGCCTTCTGTGAGTTTCGCATCATCGAGCTGCCGGAGGAGACCATCAGCGAGAAGAACGCCAGCCAGGCGGTGATCGACAAAGCACTGGAAAAGGAGGGCCGGGCGATCCTGGCCAATGTGCGCAAGGGTGCGGCTCTGGTGGCACTGTGCGTGGAGGGCAAGCTGATCTCCAGCGAGGAGCTGGCGGCGGCCATTGCGGACCGGGCCATGAGCGGCGCGGGGGATATGGCCTTTGTGATCGGCTCCTCCCACGGTCTGGCCCCCATGGTGAAGCAGGCGGCAGCCATGAAAATCAGCCTGGGACGGGTTACTCTGCCCCATCAGCTGGCCCGCCTGGTGCTCACCGAGCAGCTCTACCGGGCGTTTGCCATCAACAACCACATCAAGTATCATAAGTAATGCAGAAGGCCTGCCGGTTCCGGTGGGCCTCTTTGCGTTTTGAAAGCTTCCGTTTTTGAAAAATTCACAGTTTCGTGGTACAATAACAGAAATCCGGCCCGCGCAGCAACAGCGCGCAGGGCCATCATAGAGAGGAGAATCCCCCTTGAATAAAAAATGGATCGCCGCCGCGCTGGCGGTGTGCCTGGCGGTGAGCTTTACCGCCTGCAAGAAGTCAAACGACGGCTACGACGTGACCGTGATCGGCCCGGAAAAGACCAGCGCGCCCTCCACCGTGCAGCCTCAGGCCAGCGCCGCGCCCACCGCCACCCCCAAGCCTCAGGCGGGCTTTGTGGTGGGACCGGTGAAGGATATCGACATCGTGGGCTCGCTGGCGGACTATTCTGCACCCTCCCAGACCCAGCTGAGCCTGGAGGAGCGGGAACAGCTGGCCTTCTTCACCCAGAACGGAAAAACCGGCGTGATCGACCTGAAGGGCAATATCGTGATCCCGGCGGAAAAGGATGTACACTGGTGCCCGGTGTGCGGCATCACCAATGAGGGGGAGACCGAGATCTATAACGCCAAGGGCGAGGTGATCGGCTCCGGCGGGCATGGCCAGTTTGAAACCCCCATCTATTACGACACCAAGACCAAGGCCCTGTATCTGGAAAACATGGAGACGCTGGTCTCCTGGAACCAGGAGATGCTGAACACGCTGGAGCCGGTGATCGCCACTGTGGTGACCATCACCCCCACCACCCAGGAGGATGCAAGCTGGAAGGGCAGCTTTTTGAACGATGAGTCCGCCCCGGTGATCGTGGGCGAGACTGAGGGCTATATGCTCTTCAAGCCAGACGGCACCGCGCTGAACAAGCAGGTTTATGAGGAGATCCAGCGGGCCAGCACCGGAACCTTCGCGGTGAAGCAGAACGGCCTGTGGGGCTATGTGAACCAGGAGACCGGTGAGCAGATGGTGGAATGCAAGTATCTGGAGGCCCTGCCCTTCAACGGTGACCGGGCCGCGGTGAAGGCCGAGAGCGGCTGGGGTTATATCAGCCTGACCGGCCGCCAGAAGACCAGCATGGACTTTCTGGGCGCGGCCAGTGCGGCGGACGAGTCCACCGCCTGGGTGCGCACCGCCCAGGGCTGGGGCGTGGTGAATCTGAGCGACTACCCTCCGCAGGCCAGCTGAGCAAAACAATCAAGGAATAAAGGCAAAAGCCCACCGGCGCACATTCGCGCCGGTGGGCTTTTCTGCTGCGGAAGAGGGCAGCCTGAAACAAAAGAAAAAGACCTGAAACCGAAGTTTCAGGTCTTTCTGGTGGAGATAAGCGGGATCGAACCGCTGACCTCTTGAATGCCATTCAAGCGCTCTCCCAGCTGAGCTATACCCCCATATGTTTGCTGCCGTTTTGC
>NZ_JAGHKE010000128.1:0-5007 GCF_017889395.1 Allofournierella sp.
CGATCAGCTGCCCATTCTCCACATCCACCCAGGAGTCCTTCATGTTCACCTGGCCCATGCGGAGACTTTTCACCTCGGTGCCCACCAGCTCGATGCCTGTTTCCAGGCTTTCCATGACGAAATACTCGTGCCGTGCCTGCCGGTTGGCGGCAATCTGTTTGGTTTTCACCTGCTCGGGCATTTCGTCACCTCCTCCGGTGTGCGCCCTTGGCTTCTGTTTACAAAGTATAACCCGCTGCGGTCGGCTTTGTCAAGCCGCTCACAGCTCGCCCCGGCCGCTGAGCGCCTTATACAGGGTGGTCTCATCGGCATATTCCAGGCTGGAGCCCACCGGCAGGCCGTAAGCCAGGCGGGTGGTCTTGACGCCCAGGGGCTTGATGAGCTTCGCCAGATACATGGCGGTGGCTTCGCCCTCCACGGTGGGGTTGGTGGCCATGATGACCTCCTGAACCTCGCCGTCGTGCAGGCGGGCCAGCAGCTCCTTCACGCAAAGCTGATCGGCGCCGATGCCGTCCATGGGCGAGATCAGGCCGTGCAGCACGTGGTACAATCCATTATACTCCCGGGTGCGCTCGAAAGCGGTCACATCCCGGGGGCTTTCCACCACGCAGATCACCGAATGATCCCGCTTGGGCGAGGAACAGACCTTGCACAGCTCGTTCTCGGTGTAATCCTGGCAGACCTTGCACCGGTGCAGCTTGGTGTGCGCCTCCTCAATGGCCTTGGCCAGCTCTGCCGCCTCGGCAGCGGGCATGCTCAGCACCTGATAGGCCATGCGGGTGGCGCCTTTGCGCCCGATGCCGGGAAATTTGGAAAACTGTTCCACCAGCCGCTCCAGCGGCGCGGCGTTGTATCCCATGCTGATCGCTCCTTACAGGCCGGGGAAGTTGGCGTTGCCGGTCAGCTCCTGCATGGCCTTGTCGGAGTCAGCGTCCACCACGCGAACAGCCTCGTTCACCGCAGCGGCCACCATATCCTCCAGCATCTCGATGTCGTCCTTGTCCACGATCTCGGGATTGATCTTGAGGGAGGTGATCTCGTGCTTGCCGGTCATGGTGATCTGAACCATGCCGCCGCCAGCGGAAGCCTGGTACTCGGTGTTCTCCAGCTCCTCCTGCTTGGCCTTCATCTCTTCCTGCATCTTCTGGGCCTGGCGCATCAGGGCGTTCACGTCGGGCTTGCCAAGGATCTCCTGAGATTCTCGGTTCTTACGGATGAAGTCACGGAAGGTCGGCCCGCCTTCGATCAGCACCCGGCGGCCGTCGTACACGGCACGGGACTTTTTCAGGTGGGAATAGAGCTGCCGGTCCCGGGTCTCCAGAATGGCGACCACCTGGGGCCAGGGCTCGAAGGGCTGAGGCGGCTCACCCTTGGCGGGGGCCGCAAGGCTCTGCCGTTTTGGCTGGACCTGCTCCACCGGGGGCGGGACCTCCTTTTGCTGGATGGGCTCTGCCTCCCAGGGCAGGGGTTCCGGCTGTTGGGCCGTCTCGATGGGCGCGTCCGCCGGTTTTGCCATCTTCCGGATCTCCTGCGCGCTCACAGGAGGGGCATCCAGCTCCCAGGGGGGAAGGTCCTGACTCTGGGGCGCGGCATTTTGCGCAGTCGCCTTGGGGGCAGCTGCTGCCGGGGCCGCGGCTTCCGGCTGGCGCACCGCGAAGGGTGCGGGATCAGCGGCGGCAAAGGGCGCTGCCGCAAAGGGGGCCGCGCTCTGCTGGCCAAAGGCCGGGGCCTGCTGCTGGGCCGATGCTGTCTGCACCGGGGCGGCCTGCACCGGCTGCTGGGCAGCCTGCGGCGTTTCGGTCAGGGCAAAGAGGGCCAGCTCCAGCTCAATGCGCTGGTCGGTGCCCCGGCCCATCTTTTCCAGCGCGGAGCCCAGCAGGCGCACGGCCCGCACGCTCTCGCCCTGGCGGATGGTTTCAGCGGTTTGCAGATACTGGGCTTCCTCCTCCGGGGCCACCCCGCTGAGCAGGGCCTTGCCGCCGGGAAGTGCCGCCAGCATCAGGTTGCGGTAATGGGCGATCAGCTCCTCGCACAGGCGCTTCATGTCCACCGACTGCTGACGCAGCTGGGCCACCTCGGCCAGAGCCTCGGTGGCGTTTTTGCTGTGCAGCGCGTCGCTGATGCGGAACAGGTAGCTGCGGTCGGTCACACCGGCCATCCGCCGCACCAGCTCCTCGTCGATCTGGGTGGAGACACCGGCGCAGGTGTCCAGGATGGACAGCGCGTCACGGAGCGCACCGTCCGCCAGGCGGGCGATCAGCGCCGCCGCACCCTCGGTCAGCTCCAGCTGCTCCTGAGCGGCCACGTAGCTCACCCGGGCGGCGATGTCCTCCGGCTTGATGCGGCCGAAGTCGTACCGCTGGCAGCGGGACAAAATGGTGGCCGGCACCTTGTGAATCTCGGTCGTGGCCAGGATGAAGATCACATGACTGGGCGGCTCTTCCATGATTTTGAGCAGCGCGTTGAACGCCGCAATGGAAAGCATGTGCACCTCGTCGATGATATATACCTTGTAGGCACAGGCGCTGGGGGTATAGGCGGTCTCGTCCCGCAGATCGCGGATGTTGTCCACGCCGTTGTTGGAGGCGGCGTCGATCTCCACCACGTCCAGGATGGAGCCGTCGTCGATGCCTTTGCAGATCTGGCAGACGCCGCAGGGGTCCGGGCTGGTCTTGTCCTGGCAGTTCACCGCCTTGGCGAAGATCTTGGCGCAGGTGGTCTTGCCGGTGCCCCGGGTACCGGTGAACAGGTAGGCATGGCCCACCCGCCCGGTGGCGATCTGGTTTTTCAGGGCCGACACAATGCCCTGCTGGCCCACCACGTCCTCGAAGGTGCGGGGCCGCCATTTGCGGTAAAGCGCCCGATACATCCTGCCGTGCCCTCCTTTCTGCCGGTACAAAAAACGGACAGGCCCGCAAGCGCCAATGCGCCTGCCTTTGCGCTGCTTGGCATACGGATGCAGGCTGCCTGCGGCGCACAGGGCAGACCACTTAATGCTGCTCGGTTCCCCGCCTGACATGGTTCATGGGGCCCCATCGCACAGGGCCCGCATCCGTATGCCGAACAGCGCACCGTTTTGGCTCTGTCCGAACAGTGCTATTATATAATAAAACCACCATAAATGCAAGAGATTTTCTGTTGCATTTTCCCCTTGCCCTTTTACGTGAATTCCGTTATAATATTCGGCGGCCGTTTTCTAAGATGATTTTTTCCATTAATAATGTAATAAAAGGAGTAGTCCATGAACCAGACTTCATTTGCCCTGAAGGGCAATATCTTCTTCACCCCCGCTCCTGGCCAGCTGGCCATCTACCCGGAAAGCTATCTGGTATGCGTGGAGCAGAAGGTGGCGGGCGTGTTCGCTCAGCTGCCCGAGCAGTACAAGGACCTGCCTGTGGAGGACCACAGCGGCAAGCTGATCCTGCCCGGCCTGGTGGATCTGCACGTACACGCCAGCCAGTACGCCTACCGGGGCCTGGGCATGGACATGGAGCTGCTGCAGTGGCTGGAGGCCAACGCCTTCCCGGAAGAAAGCAAGTTCGCTGACCCGGAATATGCCGAGAAGGCCTACAGCATCTTCACCCAGCAGCTGCTGCACAGCGCTACCACCCGCGCCTGCATCTTCGCCACCATTCACCGGCCCGCCACCCTCAAGCTGATGGAGCTGCTGGAGAAGGCCGGCCTGTGCTGCTACGTGGGCAAGGTAAACATGGACCGCAACAGCCCGGACATTCTGCGGGAGACGAGCGAGGAATCCCTGGCCGAGACCCGCCAGTGGCTGCTGGACAGCGCCGCCTTCCAAAAGAGCAAGCCCATGCTCACTCCCCGCTTCACCCCCAGCTGCACCGATGAGCTGATGGCCGGTCTGGGCAAGCTACAGAAGGAATTCGGCGTGCCCATGCAGTCCCACCTGTCGGAAAATCTTTCCGAGATCAAGTGGGTGAGCGAGCTGTGCCCCGGCACCCGGTTCTACGGCGAGGCCTACGAGCAGTTCGGCCTGTTCGGCGGCGAGTGCCCCACCGTGATGGCCCACTGCGTCTGGAGCGGCGCGGAAGAGCGGGCCCGCATGAAGGAGAACGGCGTGTTCATCGCCCACTGCCCCCAGTCCAACATGAACGTTTCCTCCGGCATCGCTCCCATCAAGAGCTTTTTGATGGAGGGCCAGAAGGTTGGCCTGGGCAGCGATGTGGCCGGCGGCGCGCATCTGTCCATCTTCCGTGCCATGACCGACGCCATCCAGTGCTCCAAGCTGCGCTGGCGGCTGGTGGACCAGAACACCCCCGCCCTGACCATGCCCGAGGTGCTGTATCTGGCCACCAAGGGCGGCGGCGCCTTCTTCGGCAAGGTGGGCAGCTTTGAGCCCGGCTATGAGTTCGACGCCATCGTGATGGACGATTCCAACCTGCCCACCACCCGGCTGTGCAGCCTGCCCGAGCGGCTGGAGCGGATGGTCTACCTGGGCGACGGCGCTCCCTGCGCCAAGTACGTGCAGGGCCAGCGGCTGTTCTGATTGTTCTGTATATGCTATAAACGCCGAGGGCGGCGCCGGAAGCAAACCGGCGCCGCCCTCTGGCGTTTTCGTTATGGAGGGTCATGTGATTGGGTGGATCGTTTTCCCGGCCCGCCGCAGCGCGGCATCCCCAAAAGCCGGTGGACGACTCCATTCAGTTAGCATCAACTAACTTTGTGGTATTATCATAGCGCTTCCTGCCTCATCCGTCCATCAAATCCTTGCACTGGACTTTTTCATCCTTGGCCCATTCCCCCTGCACAGCTTGCTCAAAACAGCACGATCGAATGCTTTCGGGCCCTGCGCCGAAAAAAGTAAAATTTTTTCAAATTGGGTATTGACGATTGGGATAAGTCCTGATATAATAATCAAGCAGTCGAAAAACGGCGGCAAACATCTGGGGGTATAGCTCAGCTGGGAGAGCGCTTGAATGGCATTCAAGAGGTCAGCGGTTCGATCCCGCTTATCTCCACCAGAGGACCTGAAACTTCGGTTTC
>NZ_JAGHKE010000129.1:0-4068 GCF_017889395.1 Allofournierella sp.
ATTATGAGGTGAAGCTGCTATGCGCTGTTCACCATCCTGTGCAGCCTGGGCGTGGGGGTCGGCGTTTCACTGCTCTGCGTGAAGCCGCTGGTGGATAGCCTGTTCTTTACCAGCTACCGGTTTGTGGTCTGGCCGCTTCTGGCGGCGGTTCCTGTGCTGGCGGGACTGGGGCTGCTGGTTCCGCGGCTGGCGCTGCACTTCGGAGCCGGGCAGCCGGTGGTGGAGCGGATGCGGCAGGCGGAATAACCGGAAGAATACGATAGAAAACAGGCCCTGGCCGCTGAAAAATACTTTTCGGCGGCCGGGGCTTTTGCCTGTCTGCAATTTTACTGCCGGAGGCACGGATATCCGGCGCAAAGGGCTTGTGAAACGGGCAAAAGTATTGTATACTAAAACGGTGTATTGAAACCAAGCTATTTTCAGAAGGAGCTCAAATTTTGGAGATCATTCATTTTGAACATAACAAACAGGCGGCGGAGCTGGTGGCCAAATGGTACGACAGCCCCCCGCTGGCCTATGTGCATTCCTTCGGCTGCCAGCAGAATGTGAACGACGGCGAGAAGATCAAGGGCGTTCTGGCGGACATCGGCTACGGCATGTGCGACTCGGTGGAGGAGGCGGACCTGATCCTCTTCAACACCTGCGCGGTGCGGGAGCACGCGGAGCAGCGGGTCTTCGGCAACGTGGGCGCGCTCAAGCGGCTGAAAAAGGACAAGCCCGGCCTGATCATCGGTCTGTGCGGCTGCATGGCTCAGCAGCAGAGCATCGTGGACAAGATCCGCGAAAGCTATCCCTTTGTGGATATCGTGTTTGGTGTGAACGGCATCGACACCCTGCCGCAGCTGCTGTGCGAAAAGATCGCCGGCAACAAAAAGCGCATTCTGCTTACCCCCACAGAGCGGGCCGAGGTGGTGGAGGAGACTCCCATCCGCCGGGATTCCAACTTCCGGGCCTGGCTGCCCATCATGTACGGCTGTGACAATTTCTGCACCTACTGCATCGTGCCCTACGTGCGCGGGCGGGAGCGCAGCCGCCGCAGCGCGGATATCTTGGCCGAGTTCAAGGAGCTGGTAGACGCAGGCTACAAGGAAATCACCCTGCTGGGGCAGAACGTGAACTCCTACGGCAAGGGTCTGGAGGAACAGATTGACTTCTCCGATCTTTTGAACCTGCTGTGCACCGTGCCCGGTGATTATCACATCCGCTTCATGACCAGCCATCCCAAGGATGCCAGCCGCAAGCTGATCGACACCATCGCCGCCCAGGACAAGATCTGCAACCATCTGCACCTGCCGGTGCAGAGCGGCAGCGACCGGATTCTGGCCCAGATGAACCGCCACTATACCGTGGCCCAGTATCTGGAGCTGATGGATTATGCCAAGGAGAAGATTCCCGGCATCACCTTCTCCAGCGATATCATCGTGGGCTTCCCCGGCGAGACCGAGGAGGATTTTGAGGGCACGCTGGAGCTGATCCGCAAGGTGGGCTACATGCAGCTGTTCACCTTCATCTATTCCAAGCGCAGCGGCACCAAGGCCGCCACCATGCCGGACCCCATTACCCGCAAGGAGAAGACCGACCGCATGGCCCGGCTGCTCAGCGTGCAGGACGAGATCGCCCGCAAGCTGGTGGCGGACATGACCGGCCAGACCCAGCGGGTGCTGGTGGAAGGCCCCGGACGGGACGAAGGTACTCTTTCCGGCCGCCTGACCAACAACCTGGTGGTGGAGTTTGCCGCCGAGCCCTCTCTGGTGGGCAGCTACGCCATGGTGCACCTGACCGGTTCCCGCGGCACGGTGCTCAAGGGCGAACTTGTGTGAAAAAACTGCGCCAGCCGCTGTTTTTTGTAATTTTGTGGTATAATATTTTTATTATAAAATTGTTCCAATCAAAGGAGAATTATCATGGACGTTATCGACCTGTTTAAGAAAGCCGCCGCTGCCCTGCAGACCGACGCTCGTTACCTGGCGCTGGATGCCGCCCGCAAAGCCAACGATGCGGACGAAAACCTGCAGAACATGATCGGCGAGTTCAACCTGGCCCGTCTGGATCTGAACAACGAGATCGCCAAGGACGAGCGTGACGAGGCAAAGGTGGCCGAGTTGAACGCCAAGGTCAATCAGCTGTACACCGACATCATGAACAGCGAGAGCATGGTTGCTTACAACGAGGCCAAGGCTGAGGCCGAAGCCCTGATCGGTTACATCGACGCCATCATCAACACCGCGATGAACGGCGGCGATCCCATGACCGTACAGGAGCCACAGGCCGGCTGCAGCGGCAGCTGCTCTTCCTGCTCCGGCTGCCACTAAAAGGCATTTGCCATAAAAGCGTTCGTGCGGCCCGGAGGGTGCTGAGTTCCAGTGCTCTTTGGGCCGCACTCTTTCCCGTTTGAAAAAATGCAGAGGTGATAACCGTTGGCACAGCTTTCGCCCATGATGGCGCAATACTTCGAGATCAAAAAGCAGCATAAGGACGAGATCGTCTTCTTCCGGTTGGGCGATTTTTACGAGATGTTCTACGACGACGCGATCCTGGCGTCCAAGGAACTGGAGCTTACCCTCACCGGCCGCGACTGCGGGCAGGAGGAGCGGGCCCCCATGTGCGGCGTGCCCTTCCACAGCTACGAAAACTATGTGGCGAAGCTGATCGCAAAGGGCTACAAGGTCGCCATCTGCGAGCAGATGGAAGACCCTGCCGCTGCCAAGGGCCTGGTCAAGCGGGATATCATCCGAGTGATCACTCCGGGCACCGTGATCGAGAGCAGCATGCTGCAGGACGACAAAAACAACTACATCGGCAGTGTATACTTAAAGAACGGGAGCATCGGTGTCTGCTTTGCCGACGTTTCCACTGGCAGCGCCCACACCACAGAGCTGGCGGGGGAGAAGCTCTCCACCCAGCTGATCGCGGAGCTGTGCCGCTACAATCCCAGTGAGCTGCTGTTCAACACGGCCCTTTTGGATTTCAAGGATGTGACTGCCTACATCAAGCAGCACATGACCTGTTCGGTGGAGCTGATGGAGGACGAGTGCTACGCCCCGGATGAGGTGGAGCGGCTGCTGACCGAGCAGTTTGGCGCGGACTGGTCCAAGGCCACCGGCCTTTCCCGGGACGGCAATGCCCACGCGGCGCTGAGCGCACTGCTGGGCTATCTGCATCGCACCCAGAAAAAGGGCGTGGAGCGGCTCAAGCTGGTGCACAGCTACGCCGAGGCCCAGTACATGCAGCTTTCCCCGGTGACCCGCGCCAATCTGGAGCTGACCGAGACCATGCGCGGCCGGGAAAAGCGGGGCACCCTGCTCTGGGTGCTGGACAAGACCCAGACTGCCATGGGCAAGCGCCTTCTGCGCAGCTGGCTGGAGCAGCCTTTGGTCAGCTCGGCGGCCATCAACCGCCGGCTCAACTGTGTGCAGGCCCTTTACAGCGAGAACATCCAGCGGGCCGAGCTGAGCGAGGCGCTGTCCCACGTGTTCGACATGGAGCGGCTGATGACCCGCACGGTTTACGGCTCCGCCACCCCCAAGGAGATCTACGCATTGGCCAGCACCTGCACCCAGCTGCCCCTGATCCGGGAGCTGGCCGCCGGCTGCGGCTGCCCGGAGCTGGAGGATCTGGCCCAGCGCATTGATCCTCTGGAAGATATCCGGGACCGTATTTTTGCCGCGCTGGAAGAGGAGACGCCTGCCACTTTGAAGGATGGCGGCGTGATCAAGCAGGGCTACAACGCCGAAGTGGACGAGCTGCGTGACATCGTACACGGCGGCAAGGGGTATCTGTCCCAGCTGGAAGCCCGCATGAAAGAGGAGACCGGCATCCGGACCCTGAAGGTGGGCTACAACCGGGTGTTTGGCTATTATCTGGAGGTCAGCAAATCCTTCACCGATCAGGTGCCGGAGAACTTTATCCGCAAGCAGACTCTGGCCAACGCAGAGCGCTACATCACTGAGGAGCTCAAGCAGCTGGAAAGCAAGATCCTGGGGGCAAGCGAGCGGCTGCTGGCGCTGGAGCGGCAGCTGTTCGAGGACCTGCTGCAGGACCTCTCCGCCCAGATTCTGCGGGTGCAGA
>NZ_JAGHKE010000011.1:0-32426 GCF_017889395.1 Allofournierella sp.
TTGTCCTTCAGGATCTCCATGGCCTTGGCATGGGCGGATTTGATCAGCTCCAGGACCTCCTGGTCGATCTTCTCCGCGGTGCCCTCACTGCAGGCCAGCGAGGCGTCGCCGCCCAGATACTGGCTGTTCACGGTGGCCAGGGCCATCATGTCGAATTCCTTGCTCATGCCCAGCCGGGTGACCATGTTCCGGGCCAGCCGGGTGGCCTGCTCAATGTCGTTGGCTGCACCGCTGGTGTAGCTGCCGAAGATCAGCTCCTCGGCCGCACGGCCGCCGGTGAAGGTGGCGATCTTGTTGAAGGCCTCCTCACGGCTCAGCAGGTTGGTCTCCTCCTCGGGCACCTGCAGGGTATAGCCCAGTGCGCCGGAGGTGCGGGGCACGATGGTGATCTTGGCCACCGGGGCGCTGTTGGTCTGCTTGGCTGCCACCAGCGCGTGGCCGATCTCGTGGTAAGCCACGATCCGCTTTTCTCTGGGGTTGAGCACCTTGTTCTTGCGCTGGTAGCCCGCGATGACGGTTTCCACCGCTTCCATCAGGTCGCTCTGGTTCACGATGCGGCGATTCTGCTTCACCGCCCGCAGCGCGGCCTCGTTCACCATGTTGGCCAGCTCGGCACCGGAAGCGCCGCTGGTGGCCCGGGCAATGGCCATGAAGTCCACGTTCTCGTCCACCATGACCTTTTTGGCGTGCACCTTCAGGATGGCGGCGCGGCCTTCCAGGTCGGGCAGCTCCACCGGGATGCGCCGGTCAAACCGGCCGGGGCGCAGCAGGGCTTTGTCCAGAGTCTCAGGCCGGTTGGTGGCCGCCAGGATGATAACGCCCTTGCTGCCGTCGAAGCCGTCCATCTCGGTGAGCAGCTGGTTCAAAGTCTGCTCACGCTCGTCGTTGCCGCCGCTGATGCCGGCCGCGTTGTCACGGCTCTTGCCGATGGTATCGATCTCATCGATGAACACGATGCAGGGGGCCTTCTCCGCCGCCTGCTTGAATAGATCGCGCACACGGGCCGCGCCCATGCCCACGAACATCTCCACGAATTCGGAACCGGCGATGCTGAAGAAGGGCACGCCCGCCTCACCGGCGACGGCTTTGGCCAGCAGGGTCTTACCGGTGCCCGGAGGGCCCACCAGCAGCGCGCCCTTGGGCAGGGTGGCGCCGATGCTGTTGTACTTGCCGGGATTATGCAGGAAGTCCACGATCTCGGCCAGGGCTTCCTTGGCCTCATCCTGCCCGGCCACGTCCGCGAAGGTTTTGCCGGTCTGGGCCTCCACATACACCTTGGCATTGGATTTGCCGAAGCTCATGGCGTTGGGGCCGCCCATCTTTTTCATCATGAAGCGCATGAGCAGCTGGCCCAGCAGCACCATCAACAGCACCGGCAGCACCACGCTGAACAAAAGATTCATAATGGGCGAGGTCTTGGTGGGGATCACACCGCCGTATTCCACCTCACCGCCTTCCGGGTTCTTGGCTTCCAGCAGCCGCTCCACCCGGTCCGGGTCATTGACCAGTGCGGTCTGATAGATCCGCTCCCGGCCGTTTTCGTCCTGTGCCTGGTAGGTGATGGTTCCGCTGGAGGCATCCTCCTGCACCACGCTCACCTTGCCCTCCTCCAGATCGGTGACGAAGCGATTGTAGCTCACCTCGGTCACCGAACCGCGCATAATGTTGGGGAACACCAGCGCATTGAGCAAAAGCAGGATCAACACCGCGGCCACGTAGTAATAGATCAGTGCCTTTTTGGGGTTTTGGGGTCCTGTTGTTTTCATATTCACTCCGCCTTTTTCAAGTGGTATCAGTTCAAGTCTACTATTCTAGGATACATTCCCGATATGAAGAATATATGAACGTTTCTAAAAGATTTCGCGCGTGATTCAGGGCAGCTCCACTTCCCCCAGTTCCAGGGGTGTTTCGCCGTAGGGGTCCAGGGTAATTTGCAGGGTTTTTGTCTCCAGCTCCTCCGGGTCTACCTCCAGAATCAGCTCCACATCCCCGATGCAGCCCACCGGCACGCAGGGCTCTTTTTCCAGCGTGATGCTCTCGTCCCAGGGGTCCCACACATCCACCGCATATTCATGGCCCTTCGCCGGGCGCACCCCCAGATTCCATCCGGCCACATAAACATCCTGGTCGCTGTTGTTGGTGAGCACGAAGCGCAGGCGGTAATATTCATACCCCTCCTCTGCTCCTTCCGGCTGCACCGGCTCGATCTGCACCCCGTCCATGGCGGCATACCAGCCGGGCGCGGTGCTCAGTGCGCTCAGGTACATGGCACCCCAGATGCCGGTTCCCAGAATGGCCAGCACCAGCAGACCCGCCAGCACCCAAAGGCCCATTCCCTTCCGGGTATCCTCAATCATCGCCGGTCACCTCCTGGTCAAACTGCACGGCCACGCCTGCCGCCTGCACGCTTTCGGTGTTGTAGTCCTCATTCTTTTCCAGCCAGTGCAGCCAGAGGGTGCCCTCGCTCACGGATTCCGGCACCAGGAAGTATACCCAACCCTCTTCCATGCCGGGGCCGCACAGCTCGTAGCCCTCCAGTGCCCGCATGGCCCATTCCGGATGCTCCTGCTCCAGCTGGTAGCTGCCCAGGCTGGGATAGTACACCCCGCCGCATTGCAGATAGAACGCCCCATCGCAGTCCCAGGCGGCTTCGTTCAGAACGCCCAGGCTCACCGACGCCCGCACGATCTTTTCCCCCTGGGCGATGCCGGTGATCCGGCCCAGGTCCTCGCCCTGTCCGCCCACCTTTACGGCACGCTGATACGGCCCGAAGGCAAAGCTCTCATCCGCCTGCTGCATGCTCTGCTGCGCGTCCGGCACATAGACCGCGTTCCGCCATTCCAGCTGACGGCCCCGCAGCCAGAAAAATGCCCCCTCTGTCAGCAGTACCACCAGCAGCAGTACACAGAGCACCAGTGGCAGCAGTCTTGCCGTGCCTGCGCTTTTCTGCTCCGGGAGCTGACCCGAAAAGCCGTCCGGCTCCTGCCAGGGCTCCTGCTCCGGCATTTGTGCGTTCCAGGCATCATATTCCGGTGCGTTTCGCTTCATGGTCCCCGCCTCCTCTTCCGGCACATGCCCCGCCGGGGCAGCCGGTTTTCGTTTTCTTTTATTATACCGGTTTGAACAGATTCTGTCAGCAAAATGCATAAAGAAAACGCCGCCGGTGTTAACCGGCGGCGTTTGAAAAAGCGGGGATTTCGCGCTTACAGAGTGGAAATATCGATCAGCTCCACGTCGTCCAGGGTGGCTCCGCTGCGCAGGGTCTCCACCAGCACCTTGGCGGTATCGATGGCGGTCAGGCAGGGCACGCTCAGCTCCACGGCCTTGCGGCGCATCTTCACGCTGTCCAGATCCGGGTCACGGCCATGGTCAGAGGTGGAGATCACGTAGTCCACCAGACCGCTTTCCAGCAGGTCCAGAATGTTGGGATGCTCGTCGCTGATGCGGCGCACGGTGTTGCAGGCAATCATGTTGCTGTTCAGGGTCTTGGCGGTACCGCTGGTGGCATAGAGCTTGTAGCCCATGTCCTTCAGCTGCCAAGCGGTGTCCAAGATCTCCAGCTTGTCCGCGTTCTTCACGGTGATCAGGCAGCAGCTGCCGCTGCGGGGCTTCTGGAACTTGTAGCCGGCGCCCACTAGGCCCTTCAGCAGAGCCTCGCTGAAGGTGCGGGCGATGCCCAGCACCTCGCCGGTGCTCTTCATCTCGGGTCCCAGCTGGGTGTCCACGCCGTGCAGCTTCTCAAAGCTGAACACGGGCACCTTGACAGCCACATAGGGAGCGTCGGGACGGATGCCGGTGCCCCAGCCCATATCCTTCAGCTTCTCGCCCAGCATGCAGCGCACGGCCAGCTCCACCATGGGAACGCCGGTCACCTTGCTGATGTAGGGCACGGTACGGCTGGAACGGGGGTTCACCTCGATGACGTAGACCTGGTTGTTGTACACCACATACTGGATGTTCACCAGGCCCACCACCTTCAGCTCCTTGGCCAGGCGGCCGGTGTACTCCACCATCATCTGCTTGATGCGGGGAGACAGGGTGCGGGGCGGGTAAACGCTGATGGAGTCGCCGGAATGGATGCCGGCGCGCTCCACGTGCTCCATCATGCCGGGGATCAGGTAATCCTCACCGTCGCAGATGGCGTCCACCTCACACTCGGTGCCCATCAGGTACTTGTCCACCAGAACCGGGTTCTCCATGTCGGTGTGCTCGGCGATGATGGCCATGTACTCGGTCACGTCGTCCGGACCGTAGGCGATGATCATGTTCTGACCGCCCAGCACATAGCTGGGACGCAGCAGAACCGGGTAGCCCAGCTCGCTGCCCGCGGCCAGGGCCTGCTCGGTGGTGAAGACGGTGTGTCCCTTCGGGCGGGGAATGCCGCAGCGCTCCAGCAGCTCGTCGAAGCGCTCACGGTCCTCGGCCTCGTCGATGGCGTCCGCCGGGGTGCCCAGCAGCTTCACGCCCAGCTCGGTCAGGTGCTTGGTGAGCTTGATGGCGGTCTGGCCGCCGAACTGAACCACGCAGGCCCAGGGCTTCTCGGTCTCCAGGATGTTCTCCACGCTCTCGGGGTCCAGCGGGTCAAAGTACAACCGGTCGCCGGTGTCGAAGTCGGTGGAAACGGTCTCGGGGTTGTTGTTGGCGATCACGGCCTCGTAGCCGAACTTCTTCAGGGTCCATACGCAGTGTACGCTGCAGTAGTCGAACTCGATGCCCTGGCCGATGCGGATGGGGCCGGAGCCGAAGACCAGCACCTTCTTCTTGTCGGTGGGATGGTCGGCGATGAACTGAGCGGCCTCGTTCTCCTCGTCAAAGCTGGAGTAGAAGTAGGGAGTGCGGGCGGCGAACTCGGCGGCGCAGGTATCCACCATCTTGAAGCCGGCGCGCAGACGGGCGGGCAGCTCGGTGCAGCCGCTGATGCGCTTGATGGCCTTGTCGGTGAAGCCCTGGCGCTTGGCCAGCTTGTACAGCTCCATGCTCATTTCGCCGGCGGCCAGACGCTTCTCGGTGTCGGCCAGCTTGGCCAGCTTGGACAGGAACCAGTAGTCGATCTTGGTGGCGGCGTAGATCTCCTCGAAATCAAAGCCGCGCTTGATGGCCTCGAACACCACGAAGCTGCGGTCGGAGTCGCAGACATGCAGCTTCTGACGGATCTCCTCGTCGCTGCACTCAGTCAGCGCGGGCAGGTCCATGGTATCCAGGCCCAGCTCGATGGAGCGAACCGCCTTCATCAGGGCCTCCTCGAAGCTCTGACCGATGGCCATGACCTCGCCGGTGGCCATCATCTGGGTGCCCAGGTCCTTCTTGGCGTAAACGAACTTATCGAAGGGCCACTTGGGGAACTTGACCACGCAGTAGTCCAGCGCGGGCTCGAAGCAGGCGCAGGTCTGGCCGGTGATGTCGTTGGTGATCTCGTCCAGGCTGTAGCCGATGGCAATCTTGGTGGCAACCTTGGCGATGGGGTAACCGGTGGCCTTGGAGGCCAGCGCGGAGGAGCGGCTCACGCGGGGGTTTACCTCGATGACCGCGTACTCGAAGCTGTCCGGCTTCAGGGCGAACTGGCAGTTGCAGCCGCCCTCGATGCCCAGCTCGGTGATGATGCGCAGCGCGGAGGAGCGCAGCATCTGATATTCCTTATCGGACAGGGTCTGGCTGGGAGCCACAACGATGGAGTCGCCGGTGTGCACGCCCACGGGGTCGAAGTTTTCCATGTTGCAGACGGTGATCACGTTGCCCTTGCCGTCCCGCATCACTTCGTACTCGATCTCTTTCCAGCCGGCGATACACTTCTCGATCAGCACCTGATGGATGGGAGACAGGCGCAGACCGTTGGTGCCGATCTCACGCAGCTGGGCCTCGTCCTCACAGATGCCGCCGCCAGTGCCGCCCATGGTGAAGGCGGGGCGCACGATCACGGGGTAGTCGATCTCCTTGGCAAAAGCCAGAGCGTCGTCCAGGTTCTCCACCACCTTGCTGGGGATGCAGGGCTCGCCCAGCTTCTCCATGGTGTCCTTGAACAGCTGACGGTCCTCGGCCCGGTCGATGGTCTCGGGCTTGCAGCCCAGCAGACGCACGCCCTCAGCCTCCAGGAAGCCTTCCCGGGCCAGGGTCATGGCCATGTTCAGGCCGGTCTGGCCGCCCAGGTTGGGCAGGATGGAGTCCGGCTTTTCCTTGCGGATAATGCGCTTGATGACCTCGGGGGTCATGGGCTCCACATATACCCGGTCGGCGATGTTGGGGTCGGTCATGATGGTGGCGGGGTTGGAGTTCACCAGCACCACCTCGATGCCCTCGGCCTTCAGCGCACGGCAGGCCTGGGTGCCGGAGTAGTCAAACTCGGCCGCCTGGCCGATGATGATGGGGCCGGAGCCGATCACCAGAACTTTTTTAATGCTCGTATCCTTTGGCATGGCTCAGCAGCCTCCCTTCATCATGTCCACAAATTCATCAAACAGGTAGTCGGTATCCTTGGGGCCGCCGCAGGCTTCCGGGTGGAACTGCACGGTGAAGCAGTCCATGTTGTTGTAGCGGATGCCTTCCACGGTGCCGTCGTTGGCGTTCACGTGGCTCACCTCGCCCAGGGATTTGTCCAGGCTGTCGCCCACCACGGCATAGCCGTGGTTCTGGCTGGTGATGTAGGTGCGGCCGTGGGCCAGATCGGTGACCGGCTGGTTCACACCGCGGTGACCGTATTTCAGCTTTTCGGTCTTGGCGCCCTGAGCCAGCGCCATCAGCTGATGGCCCAGGCAGATGCCGAAGATGGGCAGGCCCAGCTTGGCGATCTCTTTCAGGTTCTCGATGATCTCCACGTTTTCCGCCGGGTCGCCGGGGCCGTTGGAGAGCATGATGCCGTCCAGACCCATCTCCTTGAGCTGGCTGGCGGTGGTGGTGGCGGGCACAACGCTCACCTTGCAGTCCCGCTTGACCAGGCTGCGCTGGATGTTGTTCTTGCAGCCGAAGTCGAACAGGGCCACGTGGTACTTGCCGCCCTCGTTGAGCACACAGGTCTCGGTGCGGGTCACGTTGGCCACAGCCTCGGTCACGTTGTACTCCCGGATGGCCTTCATCAGGGCCTCGTCTGCCAGGGCCTCCTCGGCGGTGGCGTACTCGGTGGTGAGCGCGCCGTTCATAACGCCGCTCTCACGCAGCAGGCGCACCAGGCTGCGGGTGTCGATGCCCGCCAGGCCGATGATGTTCTGCTCCTTCAGGTACTGATCCAGAGTCTTCTTGCAGCGGAAGTTGCTGGGCGCGTCGCACAGTTCGCGCACGATATAGCCAAAGGCCCAGATGCGGCCGGACTCCGCGTCCTCGCCGTTGATGCCGTAGTTGCCCACCAGAGGATAGCTCTGGGTGATGATCTGACCGTAATAGCTGGGGTCGGTCAGGGTCTCTTCGTAGCCCACCATGCCGGTGTTGAACACCACCTCACCCACGCGGGTGCCGGTAGCGCCGAACTGCTGGCCTTCCAGCACGGTTCCGTTGGCCAAAACCAAAAATGTTTTCAAGGCTCTAATCCCTCGCTTTCAGCGTTGTTGCAAAATGGTTGCCCTTGCGTGACAAAGGCCGGCCCGGCCGGGCAAAAAAGCACCCAGTCGGGCTCAGAAAAGTGATCACAGGGTCTGCTTTGCCTGCTCCTTCATCTTGCGGCTGCCCAGGTGCACCAGAGGCAGCTTGCCCTCCTTGCAGATGGGGCACTCCTCGGGCAGGTAGTTGGGCAGGTCCAGCTTGGCAGCGCTGGCCAGGATGGGAATGGGAGAGGGAGCTTCGGCCTTGGTGCGGTCCACCACGCAGACGATGCCCAGGCACTCGCCGCCGGCCTCTTCGATCACGCGCTTGGTCTCCAGGCTGGAGATACCGGTGGTCACCACGTCCTCGGCGATGATGCACTTCTCGCCGGGCTTGATGGCGAAGCGCTTCAGGGTCATCACATTGTCCACACGCTCGGTGAAGATGGCGCGCTTGCCCAGCTGGCGGCCCAGCTCGTAGGCGTACACGATGCCGCCCATGGCGGGTCCGACGATCAGGTCAATGTCCATATCCTTCAGCTGCTCGGCCACGTTCGCCATTACCTTGGCGCACTGGTCGGGGTACTGCTGCAGGAAAGCCATCTGGCAGTAGGCGCTGGAGTGACGGCCGCTGCTCAGCAGGAAGTGGCCCTCCAGAAAGGCTTCGCACTCTTTCAAGATCTCGATGGTGTTGTTCATGATAACCTCTCCTCTACTCTATCTGAAAACAATTGATAACTGTTCTGCCTTCGGCAGTTTTTATACCGCTGGTTTTAAATCAGCCAGATTTTACACGTGGGCACAGCCGCGGATCTCGTCCAGAGTCTCTACCCCGTGGGCTTCCATCCAGGCGGCGATCTCGTCGGTGATGGTCTCGCAGGCGCGGGGATTCATGAAGTTCGCGGTGCCCACCTGCACGGCGGTGGCGCCCGCCATGATGAACTCCAGCGCGTCGGCACCGGTCAGGATGCCGCCCAGGCCGATCACCGGCACGTTCACCGCGCCGCAGACCTGGTAGACCATGCGCAGGGCGATGGGCTTGATGGCCGGGCCGGACAGACCCGCGAAAATATTGTTGAACACCGGACGGCGCTTTTCCAGATCAATGGCGCAGGCCTGGAAGGTGTTCACCAGGCTCAGCGCGTCCGCGCCCGCCTCCACGCAGGCGGCGGCCATCTGGCAGATGTCCTCGGCCTGGGGGCTCAGCTTGACAATCAGGGGCTTTTTGCAGACCGCCCGCACCCGGCTGACCACCTCTTTGGCGCTGTCGGCCTTGATGCCGTAGGCGATGCCGCCCTGCTTCACGTTGGGGCAGCTGATGTTCAGCTCCACAAAATCCACGCTGGTGGGGTTGAGCAGCTCGGCGCCCTTCTCGTAGTCCTCGATGCAGCCGCCGCCCAGGTTGGCCCAGATGGTGGTGCCCAGGGTCTCCATCACCGGCAGCTCATGGTCGATGAAGTGCTGTACACCGGGGTTCTGCAGGCCGATGGAATTGATCAGGCCGCTGGGGGTCTCCAGCAGGCGCTCGCCCTGGTTGCCCGCCTTGGGGATCAGGGTGATGCCCTTGCCGCTGATGCCGCCCAGCTTTTTCAGATCCACCATGCCGGCGTATTCCTCGCCGAAGCCGAAGGTGCCGGACGCACCCACCACCGGGCCAGCCATTTCCTTGCCCAGCAGGTTTACCTTCAGGGATACGCTCATGCGCCGAACACCTCCTTGGAATCAAATACAGGGCCTTCCTTGCACACGCACTTGCCGCCGGTCTCGGTGTGGCAGGTGCAGCCCAGGCAGGCGCCGATGCCGCAGGCCATCTTGCGCTCCAGGCTCACGATGCAGCGGGTGCCCGCAGCGTCGCAGAGCTTTGCCACCGCCCGCATCATGGGATCGGGACCGCAGCAGAGCACCAGGTCGTATTCCTCGGGCTTGAGCAGCTGGGTCACAAAGCCATGGAAACCGAAGCGGCCGCTGTCGGTGGCCAGCTGGACCTTGCCGCACACCTGGGTGAAGCGGTCCATGCCGTAGGGCTCGTCCCGGAAGCCGCAGAAGTAGTCGGCCTTGGTACCCGCGGCGCACAGCTCCTTGGCCAGCTGGTACAGGGGGGCGGTACCGATGCCGCCGCCCACCAGGGCCACCCGCTTGCCCACGGCCTCGGCCACGTTGAAGCCGTTGCCGGAGGGACCCACCAGGCTCAGGGTGTCGCCGGGATTCAGAGCAGCCAGCTTTTCGGTGCCCTTGCCCCGCACCTCGTACAGAAATTCCAGGGTGGCCAGCTCAGGATCATAGGAATGCACGCTGATGGGGCGGCTCAGCACCGGGGCCACATCCGCGGGCCAGCAGCGCAGCATGAAGAACTGGCCGGCTTTCGGGGCCTTATCCCGCCGGGGCCAGCTCACGCTCATCAGGCGGATGGTATCGGTCAGGCACTGGTGATCCAGAACCTTTACATCACAGGCGATCGCAGGCATTCTTGATGGCCTCCTTCATGTTCACGCACTCGTTGTAGGCAGCCTGAGCGAATTCCACACCGGGCTGCTTCTTGTAGGCCAGCAGTACGCCGCGGCTGGAGTTCACCACGCCGCCGTTGCCGGCGCTCAGGTACTGGGCGATGTCCTCGGCGGTGCCGCCCTGGGCGCCGTAGCCGGGAATCAGGAAGAAGCTGTCCTTATAGCGGGCGCGGATCTCAGCCGCCTCCTCGATGTGGGTACCGCCGATGACCAGGCCCAGGCTGGAGTAACCGTGCTCGCCCATGCAGCTCTTGCCCATGGCGTTCAGCTTGTCGCCAACCATATCGTATACGTGGCGGCCGTCGGCCAGCTTCTCGTACTCAAAGTCCTTGGCGCCGGGGTTGGAGGTGCGCACCAGTACGAACACGCCCTTGCCCTTCTCTTCCACAAAGGGCATGTAGGGCTTGATGGAATCCAGGCCCATGTAGGGGGCCAGGGTGATGAAGTCGGCCTCGAAATCGCCCTCGAAGTGAGCCTTGGCGTACATCTCGGCGGTCTTGGCGATGTCGCCGCGCTTGATGTCGGCGATCACCGGCACGCCGGTGGCTTTCACGTAGTCCAGGGTCTTCTTGTAGGCGTTCAGGCCGTCCAGACCCAGGCTCTCGTAGTAAGCGATCTGCACCTTGAAGCAGCCCGCCACAGACTTGGTGGCGTCCACAATGGCCTGGTTGAAGCGAACGATGTTCTCACCGGCAGTGAGCTCAGCCTTGGCAAAGCCCTCCGGCAGATAGGAAAAATCGGTGTCCAGTCCCACGCACACCGGGCCGCGGGCAGCAACAGCTTCGTACAGCTTGTCCATATTGGTCATTGTGAACCTCTCCTTTTCATCTTCATCTTTGGTCCGGCAGAGCCGGTTTTTGTTTTCGTGTTCAAGTGCGAGGATTCTTTTCCTCTATTATAAAGGATAGCGGCGCTTTTCGCCAGACTCAGCGCTGGTAAGTCACGCGCCCGCCCCGGATAGTCAGATCCACCCGGCCGTAGAGCGTTGCGCCGTCGAAGGGGGTGTTGTGGCTCTTGGAGTGCATGGCGGCGGCGTCCACCACATAGGGGGTGTCCAGCTCCACCAGAGTCAGGTCGGCGTCCATGCCCACCTGGATGGCGCCCTTGCCTGCAAGACCCAGGATCGCCGCCGGGAAGCGGCTCATCAGCGCCTCCAGGTAGTACAGATCCAGGCCCTGCTCCCGGCACAGCTTGGTGTAGCACACGCCGAAGGCGGTCTCCAGACCGATCATGCCCGCCGCGCCGTTTGCCTTATCCTCGGCAGAGTGAGGGGCGTGGTCGGTGGCGATGGCGTCCACCACGCCGGTGCGGATGGCCTCAACCAGGGCCTCCACGTCCTCCGCCTGGCGGATGGGCGGGTTCACCCGGTAATCGGTGTCCGCAAACCACAGGTGATGGGGGGTCACCTCGCAGGTGACCGGCACGCCCCGGCGCTTCGCGTCACCGATGGCGACCACGGCTTCCTTGGTGCTCACATGGCACATGTGCAGCCGGGTGCCGTAGTATTCGCTCAGGTGCAGATTGCGCACCGTCTCGATGTTCTCGGCCAGGCGGTAATCCCATTTGGAGATCTCCATATCCTCGGCGTGGCTCATCAGCACCAGATCCCGCTGGGCGCAGATGGCGAAGGCCTTGGCCATCACCTGATTGTTCTGCACGCCCTTGCCGTCCTCGGTGATGAAGCGCAGGTCCTCGGGCAGGCTCTTCAGGTGGTCCAGGGTGTGGCCGTCGAAGTTCTCGGTGATGGAGATGGTCTGGTTGGCCCCGCAGATGCCCAGACGCTCGGCCTCATCCATCACGGCGTGGGCCTGCGCGGCGCTGGAGCACACCGGCTTGGTGTTGGGCATCAGGTTCACGAAGGTGTAGCCGCCCGCAGCCGCAGCCGCGCTGCCGGTGGCGATGTCCTCCTTGTATTCAAAGCCCGGGGTGCGCCAGTGGCAGTGCAGATCGATGAAACCGGGCAACAGGGTGCGGCCGGCGGCGTCGATCACCTCTTCCCCATGGGCAGGCATATCCTGCATCAGGCCTGCGATCTTGCCGTCCCGGATCAGTACATCCACCTGGGTCCCATCCGACAGTTTTGCGTTTTTGATCAGCATCAAAGCGCCTCCTCTCAGCGAAAAAAGCTTAAAAAAAATGACTCTTCCCAAAAAAGGAAAAGTCAAACAAAGACCCCTTGCGCCAGCAAGAAGAATACCGAAGCCAGAACAAATGCAAACTGCTTGCCGATCATCTTGCTCATGGTTCCGCCTCCTTGCCGCCGGCACAATTTAAATCGTCTGATTTTACCACAGTTCGCACGGCTTGTCAAGACAATTGTCATATTCTGCCGAGCGAAAAGGGCGGCCTCTCAAAAGAAGCCGCCCTTGCCTTCATTTCGCCTGTTCCCCGGGCGTGCCGATCTGGCGCAGCGCCTTGCGGAACTGGACGCTGAACAAGATCACCGTGAAGGTCACAGCCAGCGCGTCCGCCACCGGCTCGGCCATATAGACCGCCATGGTCTTGTCCGCCGGGAAAATCCGAGGCATCAGATAGATCAGCGGCACCAGCAGCACAAACTTGCGGGTCACCGCCACCGCGATGGAGGCCTTGGCATAGCCCAGCGAGGTGAAGGTCATCTGGCAGGCGATCTGCGCGCCGAACACCAGCAGCACCGCGCAGTAGCAGCGGATGGCCGGGACGGCAAAGGCGATGAGCTGCTGATCCGAAGTAAATACTCCGGCAAAGGTCTGGGGGAACAGCATCAGAAACGCCCACAGCACCACCGAGTAGGTCAGACTGGTGCGCAGCAGAAGGAAGTAGGCCTTCTTCACCCGGGAGGCATTGCCCGCGCCGTAGTTGAAGCTCACGATGGGCTGCGCACCCTGACCCAGCCCCTGCAGCGGCAGCAGCGCGAACTGCATCACACTGGTGAGGATGGTCATGGCGCCCACCGCCAGGTCGCCGCCGTATTCCCGCAGCGAGGTGTTGAAGCACACCGAGATCACGCTCTCGCTGGCCTGCATGATAAAGGTGGCCAGACCCAGCGCCACACAGGGCAGGATCACCGCCGGGCGCAGGATCATGTTCCGGGGCCGGATGCGCCAGATGGTGCGCTTGCCCAGCAAAAAGCTCACTACCCACGCACAGCTCACCGCCTGGCTCAGCACGGTGGCCAGAGCCGCGCCCCGCACGCCCATGGAGAAGCCGAAGATGAAGAGGGGGTCCAGCACGATGTTGCACACCGCGCCGATCAGCACCGACAGCATACCCGTTTTGGAAAAGCCCTGGGCAATGATGAAGGAGTTCATGCCCAGCGTGAGCTGCACGAACACGGTGCCCAGCGCGTAGATGTCCATATAGGCGGTGGCATATCCGATGGTGTTTTCGGTGGCGCCGAAGGCCATCAGAATCGGCCGGTTGAATACCAGCAGCACCCCGGTGAGTACTGCCGACACGATCAGCAGCAGGCAGAAGCAGTTGCCCAGAGCCTGCTCGGCGGATTCGTTGTCACCCCGGCCCATGGCGATGGAGGCCCGGGGCGCACCGCCCGCGCCCGCCAGCATGGCAAAGGCGGAAACGATCATGATCACTGGCATGCAAACGCCCATACCGGTGAGGGCGTAAGCTCCCTCGCCGGGGATGTGCCCGATGTAGATGCGGTCCACCAGATTGTACAGCATGTTGATCAGCTGGGCCACCACCGCCGGGGCCGCCATCTTCACCAGCAGCCGGCCCACCGGCTGAGTCCCCAGCTGGCTTTTATCCTCATTCATTCCCGTTGCCTCCCTTTTCCGAAAGATTCTTCACGATCCGCCCGTACAGGGCGGCAAAGCACTCAGCGTCCCGGGGAGAAAAGTTCCGGAAGGCCTGTTCCCAGAAGGTCTGCTGCGCTTCCAGCAGCTGGGGCAGCAGCTGTTCCGCCGCCTCGGTCAGGCTCAGATGCACCCGCCGCCGGTCCTCGGAATCCTGTCTGCGCTCCAGAAGGCCCTTGCCCATCAGCACCTCCACCGCCTGGGACACATTGCTCTTGGGCAGCCTCCGCAGAGCCACGATGTCCCGGGCGGTATCCCGGCCGGGGTTATTGTGCAGAAAAACCAGAATGTCAAATTCCATCTGAGAAATGCCTACTTTGCGGCAGACCGCCCGGCGCTGGGCATCATAAAAGCGGGTGATCACCCGCAGACCGTTCACCAGCTCCATGTGGTTGTTCACAGCCTCTCGCCCCTTTCCATTTTTGTTTGTTTCGCAAATTGTTTGTTTTTATAACTATTTGCCATTATACTCCTTTTCCCCGGCAAGTCAACACCCCCGGGCAAAGGGAGCCTTCCGGCCCCCTGCCCGAGGGTGTACTTCCATTCTTTATTGTTTCTGTTTGCGCAGGCGGCGGTAAAACAGCCATGCTCCCAGCGGGAACAGCGCCGCCGCTCCCACCGCGGCCCGCAGCGCGGTCTGCTGGGAAAAGCCCGCCGCCAGCAGAGCATCCGCCCCGACACCGGTGAGCCAGCCGCCCAGCGAAGCGCCCAGGTCGCCTCCTGCACTGAGCAGCGCGAACATGGACGCCCCGGCCAGCGGCATCTTACGGGATGCCACCACCAGCGTACCCGGCCACAGCCCCGCCACGAACAGACCGGTGGCAGCGCAGGCCACCACCGCTGCGGCGGGCAATGCGGCCGCCGCCAGATAACAGCCCGCCGCCAGCAGGGCGCTGGCCCCCAGCACCCGGGGCAGGTCCCACCGGTCGCCCCAGAGGCCCAGCAGGGTGCGGCCCAGACCCATCATCAGAGCAAAGCCGCACATGCCCGCCACATCGCCGATCAGCTTGGGGATGCCCAACCCCAGATCCAAAAAGGAGGAGATATACTGGGACATGGTGACTTCTGCCGCCGCTCCGAACACGATAGCCCCCAGCGCCAGCCAGAACACCCGCTGCCGGGCCAGCCCCCGGATGGGCAGCGTTTCCTCCGGCGGCTTGTGGTTCAGCGGCGCACGCAGGAACAGCACCAGATCCGCCGCGGGCAGCAGCATCCACCCCAGCACAACGGCCTGCCAGGGCACGCCCAGCGCCAGCGCGGCGGTGGTCACCAGCACCGTGCCCGCCTGCCCCCAGCAGTACATGGAATGGAGCAGCGCCATGGCCCGGGTCTTTTCCTCGCCGGGCAGCGCATCCACAATGGGGCTGAGCAGCAGCTCAAGCAATCCCCCTGCGCCGGAGAAGATCACCGTGCCCCCAAAAAAGCCCACCAATGGATGGGCCGGAAACAGCAGCGGCGCGGCCGCAAATACTCCCAGCCCCACCAGGCTCAGCACTCCCGCCCCCAGCACAAAGGGCCGGAATCCGTGGCGATCCACCGCCTTGCTGAAGGCCACATCCGCCCCCACCTGGGTCACGAAATTGGTGAGCACCAGAAAGCCCAGCGCTCCATAATTCAGCCCGTATTCCCGCAGCAGCACCGCGAACAGCACCGGGGTCAGGTTGATCAGCGCCGCCTGGGTGATACTGCCCAGATAGCAGGCATACACCGTGGTTTTATAACTGTGCATTTCCTCGTCTCCTTTCCTGAGTTTCCCGCAGACCGCCGCCCGGGTACAAAAGATCCATGGCAAGGCGGGTCAGCCCGGCCAGATAGTCCTGTCGGTATTCCCGGGAAATATGCACCCGGGGCACCGCCTGGGCGGGCAGATACCGCCTGCAGGCCTGCTCCAGATGCCCGGCGCTTTGCAGGAAGGGCGTCTCGTAGACCACCAGCTCCTCCGGGTTCAGAAAGACGCAGGCGCTGACCGCCAGCCGGGCAAAGTAGTCCACCGGGTCCACCCCGGTAAGCCCCCGCAGCGCCGCCTGCTGCATGGTTTCCTCGCCCTGACCGGGCAGATAGCCCACCTCGCCCACCAGACCGGCAAAGCCGCTCAGCGGTCTGCCGTGCACCAGCACACCGCAGCCGGGGCCGTTGTCCGAAAGATGCAGGCAGACCGCGCTCTCCCGGTCCAGCCAGCCCCGCCGGGCCGCCATGCCATAGACTGCCGCCCGCATGTTGTTTTCCACTGTTACAGGCAGACCGCAGGCCGCTTCCAGCTCGGCCTGCAGATTCCGCCCGGCCAGTTCATCATATCCGTCGATGTAGAGCACCCGGCCTTCGGCCACACCGCCGGGCACACCCACCGCCAGCGCAGCCAGCGCGGGATAAGCCCGGCGCAGCCGCTCGGTCACCGCCAGAATGGTGGAAACATATCCGCCCTCCTCCGGCCCGCAGCTGCCGGAGCACACCGGATTGCCCAGCGCGTCCGCCACCGCCCAGCAGAGGGTACCGTCCTCAAAAAAGAGGGTCAGTGCGTAGGCGCTGGCCTCATTGAAGCGGTAGCGCATGGGCCGCCGCCCGCCGGCTCCCGTTTCCAGCCCGGCCTCCAGCACCACGCCCTGCTCCACCAGCTCGTCCACCAGCTTGCCCGCCGTGGGAAAGCTCAGCCCGCAGGCCTCCGCCAGCTCCTGCTTGGTGACCACCCGGCCCTGCCGCAGCACCTGAATCACCTGCCGCTCGTTCGCACTTTTTACCGCCCGGGTAAACATGCGGCCTCTCTCCTCTCATTTTTAAAACAGTTTTAAAATATAGTTAAATCATCGTCTCTTTTGCTTCTCATGTCAAGAAAAACGCCGTCATTCACATAGGAAAGCCCCGGCCAATGGCCGGGGCTTTCCTATGTAGATTTCAGTATTCTATGGTGGCCTGGCTGTGGTTCACCGCCGGTTCATTCCGTATGCTCTCCACATAATCGGCGTAAAAGGTGCCGGATTCCTGCCATACCTCAAACATCGGGTCCTCCCGGTCATAGCGGTCCGGTCTGCCCTGGAAGTAGTCCAGATTCACCTGCGCAAAGAAATCGGCCATCTCCTCGCCGTTTTCCTCCTTCTGCAGCCAGCCAACCACCTTGCCCCGGTTTACCTGGCGGAAAAAGTCCGCTGAGTAGGTGACAAAATCCAGCAGGTTTTCATCGGTGCTTCCCTGTTCTTTTGCCCAGCCGGAAACATCCACCGGCACCGTCTGGTAGTCCAGCTCGTGGGGGCGCACCGTCAGCCGGGCGTACTGGTTGGGCGACACCGCCAGTGAGCCGGTGGCCGCTTCAAAAAAGCCATTCTCGCTTTTGGCGGTGTGCTGCATGTGGATGTGGCCGCTCAGGTTGCAGATCACACCATACTCCTCATACAAAGCCAGCAGCTCCTCTGCGCCGCCCATCACAAAGCCTGCGCTGATCTGCTCGCTGTGGGCCAGCAGGTTCTGGTGGCTCACGGCAATCACCCGGGCACCCGTCTGTCGGGCCTCCTCCAGCTGGGCCTTCACCCAGTCCAGTGTCTCCGGTTCCAGCACGCCCTCGCTGCCCAGCGTGTTCACATCCACCATCAGCACCCGCAGCTCATCGTTCAGCGGGAACACATAGCTCAGGGATTCCTCGTCCCGGGCGCTGGCCCCGTTGTAGCCGAAGTCCGCATATACCTCATCAAACTGGGCCGGCTTCAGGTTTTCCACCGGTTCGTAGGTCTTGCCGGTAAAGCGCACCGCGTAGCCGCTGTTTAGGTCGTGGTTGCCCGGTATTACCAGAACCGGGATGCCCTCTTCGGTAATTTGGCGCAGCTTTTCCGCCAGGTCCAGATGGCTCTGCTTTTCCCCGTTCAGGGTCAGATCGCCCGAGAGGATCAGCGCCGCGGGCTTTTCCCGGATGACCTGCTCCACAAAGGCATCGGTCAGCTCGTCAATGTAGGCCAGCGCCTTGCCGTCACCGTTCAGGATGGTTTTTTCAAAGCAGGCCCCGTGGTCGTTCAGCTCCGGCGAAAGATAGTGAAGATCCGTCGCCAGCAAAATCTTGGTCGGGCGGCCCCGGAACCAGAGGGCTCCGGCCGCTGCCAGCAGCACCAGCAAAAGCGCTGCTGCGGCCAACAGAATGCCTCGTTTTCCTTTCTGTTTCATGTTTCGTTCCTCCTTTCGGGGAGTACACCGCATTTCTCCCCTGCACGCAAAAAAGCAGGCCCTGCCGGAAAGTCAGGGCCTGCAAATGCCGGTTTTTATACCAGATCCGCCACGTGGGAGCGCACCAGCGCGCGCTTGAGGCGGGCCTGGGCCAGCTCCAGCTCGCGGGCGTCGGTGCCCTTCTGACCCAGAACGGTCTCCGCTCGCTTGCGGGAGGCCTCGGCCCGGGCTTTGTCGATGTCTTCGGCCCACTCAAAGGTGGTGGCCACCAGCCGCACCTGGCCGGCGCGCACCGTGAGCATGCCGCCGATGCAGGCGGCCCGGCGCACGGAGCCGTCCTCCAAAGTCACCCGGGCTTCGCCCATGCCCAGCGCTGTAATGTAATCACAGTGGCGGGGCAGGATGCAAACATCCCCGGCGATGGTACGGCAGAGCACCCGGGCGGCGGGCCCGTCGTAGAGCTGGCCGTCCGGCGTAACAATCTGCAGATGGAAGGTGTTCATACTCATTCACCCTGCTTTGCCTTGGCGACCACCTCGTCGATGGTGCCCGCAAACAAAAAGGCGGACTCGGGCAGGTCGTCGTGTTTGCCCTCCAGGATCTCCTTGAAGCCCCGGATGGTCTCCTTCAGCGGAACATACTTGCCCTCCATGCCGGTGAACTGCTCGGCAACGGTGAAGGGCTGGCTGAGGAAGCGCTGGATCTTGCGGGCCCGGTTTACCGTAACCTTATCCTCTTCACTCAGCTCGTCCATACCCATGATGGCGATGATGTCCTGCAGTTCTTTGTAGCGCTGCAGCACCTGCTGCACGCCGCGGGCCACCTCGTAGTGCTCCTGGCCCACCACATCCGGCGAGAGGATGCGGCTGGTGGAATCCAGCGGGTCCACCGCCGGGTAGATGCCCAGCGAGGAGATGGCACGGCTCAGCACGGTGGTGGCGTCCAGATGGGCGAAGGTGGTGGCGGGGGCCGGGTCGGTCAGGTCATCGGCGGGCACGTAAACGGCCTGCACCGAGGTGATGGACCCGTTCTTGGTGGAGGTGATGCGCTCCTGCAGAGCGCCCATCTCGGTGGCCAGGGTGGGCTGGTAGCCCACGGCACTGGGCATACGGCCCAGCAGAGCCGACACCTCGCTGCCCGCCTGGGTGAAGCGGAAGATGTTGTCGATGAAGAGCAGCACGTCCTGGTGCTCCCGGTCACGGAAGTACTCGGCCATGGTCAGGCCGCTCAGGCCCACGCGCATACGGGCTCCCGGGGGCTCGTTCATCTGACCGTAGACGAGGGCGGTCTTGTTGATAACGCCGCTCTCCTTCATCTCGTTGTACAGATCGTTGCCCTCGCGGGTACGCTCGCCTACACCGGTGAATACCGACAGGCCGCCGTGCTGCTTGGCAACGTTGTTGATCAGCTCCATGATGAGCACGGTCTTGCCCACGCCGGCGCCGCCGAACAGGCCAATCTTACCGCCCTTGGCGTAGGGGCAGATCAGATCGACCACCTTGATGCCGGTCTCCAGGATCTCGGTGGTATTCTGCTGCTCCTCGTAGCTGGGGGGATCGCGGTGGATGGGCCAGCGCTCCTTGGCCGGAGGCGCGGGCTGATCGTCCACCGGCTCGCCCAGCAGGTTGAAAATACGGCCCAGGCATTCCTCGCCCACGGGCACGGTGATGGGGCCGCCGGTGTCCACGGCTTTGGTGCCGCGCACCAGACCGTCGGTGCTGCTCATGGCGATACAGCGGGCCACGTTGTCGCCGATCAGCTGGGCCACCTCGGCCACCAGCTTGTGCTCGCCTTCGCCCACCTCGATCGCGTTGAGCAGGTCCGGCAGCTCGCCGTCTGCAAATTTGATATCCAGCACCGGGCCGATGACCTGGGCCACGATGCCTTCGTGGTTATTCGGCATGGATCTATCTCCTTTACTGGCGGGAAAGGCCGTCAGGCCTCGGCGCCCGCCACGATCTCTGTGATTTCCTGGGTAATGGCCGCCTGCCGGGCCCGGTTGTAATGCAGGCTCAGCGAGTCGATCATCTCACCCGCGTTCTTGGTAGCCGCATCCATGGCGCTGCGTCGGGCACCCAGCTCACTGGCCACGGATTCGCACAGCGCTCCGTAAATCAGGCCCGCCAGGTATTCCGGCACGATGGCGTCGTACACTTCCTCGCTGGAGGGCTCGTAGATGGTCAGCCCCCGGGGACCCGCGCCCGGCTCGGGGCGGGAAACATTCAGCGGCAGCAGGCACAAAGTAGCCGGCTGCTGGCTCAGCATGGACACGAAATTGGTGTAGGCCAGGCGGATCTCGTCGTACTCACCGGCCAGAAAGCCCTTGGCCAGCAGACGCGCCATGGAGAAGCAGTCGCTCACCGTCACATCCGCCGCCACCGCGTATTCCTCGGTCACCCGCTGGGTGCCCCGGCGCTGGTAATGCTCCAGCGCCTTTTTGCCCACCGGCAGCACGCAGATCTCCTTGCCCTCGGCCTCGGCCGCCACTGCCTTCAGAATGTTGGCGTTGTAGCCGCCCGCAAGTCCGCGGTCACCCGCGATCACCACATAGCAGGTCTTTTTCACCGGCCGCTTGGCGATGTAGGGGGAAGAAATCTCGGTATTGGAGGCCGCGATGTCGGAAAGGGCCGCGTGGAGCACCTCAAAATAGGGGCGGCTTTTTTCCACCCGCTCCTTGGCGCGACGCAGCTTGGAGGAGGCCACCAGCTCCATGGCCTTGGTGATCTGCATGGTGCTTTCCACGCTCTTGATGCGCAGCTTGATGTCCTTCATGGACGCACCTGCCATTGGGATCTCCTCCTTACTTGGTCTTCAAAAACTCCGTGGTATACTCTGCCAGAGCGGCCGCCAGCGCGGTCTCGGTCTCCTTTTCCAGCTTGCCGCTGGTACGGATGGTCTCCAGCACATCGGGGGCATGGCCGTCCATGTAGGTGTAGAGGCCGTGCTCGTACTCCTTCACGTCCTCCACGGCCACGTCCTTGAGCAGGTCGTGGGTGACGGCGTACAGAATGCACACCTGATGCTCCATGGAAATGGGGCTGTTGCGGTCCTGCTTGAGCACCTCCACGATGCGCTCGCCCTGGGCCAGACGGGCCTTGGTGTCCGCGTCCAGATCGCTGCCGAACTGGGCGAAGCTCTGCAGCTCACGGTACTGGCTGTAGAGCAGCTTCAGGGAACCGGCCACCTTCTTCATGGCCTTGGTCTGGGCGTTGCCGCCCACGCGGCTCACCGAGATGCCCGGGTTCACCGCCGGCATAACGCCGGAGTGGAACAGCTCGGTCTCCAGGAAGATCTGGCCGTCGGTGATGGAGATCACATTGGTGGGGATGTAGGCGGAAACGTCGCCCGCCTGGGTCTCGATGATGGGCAGAGCGGTCAGGCTGCCGCCGCCGTATTCCGGGGCAAGGCGGGCCGCGCGCTCCAACAGGCGGCTGTGCAGATAGAACACGTCGCCGGGGTAAGCCTCACGTCCGGGCGGGCGGCGGATCAGCAGGCTCAGCGCACGGTAAGCCACCGCATGCTTGGACAGGTCGTCGTAGATCACCAGCACGTCCTTGCCCTGGGCCATGAAGTACTCGCCCATGGCACAGCCGGAGTAGGGCGCGATGTACTGCAGCGGCGACAGCTCGCTGGCCGTGGCGGACACCACGATGGTGTAGTCCATGGCGCCGTTCTCGGTAAGGGTATTCACCAGCTGGGCCACGGTGCTCTGCTTCTGGCCGATGGCCACATAGATGCAGAGCACATCCTTGCCCTTCTGGTTGATGATGGTATCGGTGGCGATGACCGTTTTACCGGTCTGCCGGTCACCGATGATCAGCTCGCGCTGGCCGCGGCCGATGGGGATCATGGAGTCGATGGCCTTAATGCCGGTCTGCAGGGGCACCGAAACGCTCTTGCGCTGGATGATGCCCGGCGCGGGAGACTCGATGGGCCGGTACTCCTTGGCGTCGATGGGG
Organism: Allofournierella sp.; assembly: GCF_017889395.1. Taxonomy (NCBI): domain Bacteria; kingdom Bacillati; phylum Bacillota; class Clostridia; order Eubacteriales; family Oscillospiraceae; genus Allofournierella; species Allofournierella sp. The sequence continues at coordinate 21,906 of NZ_JAGHKE010000011.1, forward strand.
CCCTTGCCGTCGATGGGATGACCCAGCGCGTTCACCACGCGGCCGATCATGGCTTCGCCCACGGGCACGCTTACCACCTTGCCGGTGCGCTTGACCACGCTGCCTTCCTTGATGCCCACGTCGCTGCCCAGCATAACGATGGACACCGAGTTTTCCTCCAGGTTCTGGGCCATGCCGTACTCGCCGTTGGAGAACTGCACCAGCTCGCCGCTCATGCACTCCTCCAGGCCGGTGGCCCGGGCGATGCCGTCGCCCACCAGGATCACGGTGCCGGTCTCGCTTTGCTGAATGGAGTTTTCATAGTGCTTGATCTGGGCCTTTATGATCTTGGAAATTTCTTCCGGTTTCAATTGCATCGTTTCACCTTCTCACTTATACCGTGGCGGCCAGGCTGCGGCGCAGTGCGTCCAGCCGGGCCTGCACCGTACCGTCGAACTCGGCGCCGCCCATCTCCAAACGCACGCCGCCCAGGCAGGCCGGGTCCACCTTCACCGCAAGCTGCACCGTTTTGCCGGTGAGCTTGTTCAGCTTTTCGGTCAGAGCCGTCTTCTGGGCCTCGCTCAGCGGCACCGCCGCCACCGCCGTCGCCTCCAGAATACCGTGGGCCTCGTTGTAGCGGGCCCGGTATTCCTTGCGGCAGTCACGCAGGGCACGGATCTGGCCCCGCTCGGTCAAAATCTTCAAAAAATTCAACAGGTACGGCTGGATATGCCCGCGCAGCGCCTCGTCCAGCGCCTGACAGCGCTGGGCTTTGGGCACGCTGGGCAGTGCCAGCAGCTTTTCGTAGTCCGGCCAGGCGGCAAGCAGCGCTTCCACCTGCTCCAGCTCGTCCAGCATTTCGGCCTCCAGCCCTTCCTCGACGGCCAGCTCATACAGCGCGCCGCCGTATATGGTGCCGATCTTGGTCATGAGGCGTCTCCTACCTTCTCGATGAATTCATCGATCAGCTGCTGGTGATCCTTCTCCTGGATCTCCCGTTCCACCACCTTGCTGGCGATGGCCATGGCCATGCCGCCGATCTCGTCCTTCACCTCGTTCAGCGCCTTCTTGCGCTGCTGCTCGATCTCCTCGCCCGCCTTGCGCTTGAGCTCAGCGGCCTGGGCACGGGCGGCGTTCAGTGTCTCCTCGCTGTTGCGGGCGGCGGTCTGGCTGGCCTGATTCAGCAGCCGGGCTGCCTCCTCCTTGGCGCCTGCCAGGCTCTTCTCATATTCCGCCTGCATCGCCTCGGCCTGTTCCTTGGCCTGCTTGGCGTCGGCAAGCATGGCGTCCGCCCTGCGCTGGCGCTCGTTCAAAATCTTCTGCACGGGCTTGAACAGGAAATGCTTGACCAGCAGGGTGAGGATCAGCAGGTTGCCCAGCATGAAAATCATGTGCCAGGGCGTCAGCGTCACCAGGTCTTTAAAAAACTGTTGCAATAGTCATTCCCCTTTCTGGCTGGCTTGCGGGCCAAAATCAGCCCAGCATACCAGTGAACATGCCGGGTGCCACGAAGATCAGCAGCAGGCCGGTCACGAAGCCGTAAATACCGGTGGTCTCGGCGATGGCACAGCCCAGCAGCATGGTGCTGGTCACGTCGCCTTTGCACTCGGGCTGGCGGCCGATGGCGGAGCAGGCCTGACCAACCGCGTAACCTTCACCGATACCGGGGCCGATACCAGCGATCAGGGCGAGACCCGCGCCGATGGCGCAGCCGGCCAATACAATAGCTTTGTCCAACATAATGGTGTCCTCCTAAAACGTTCAAGATAAATTACTTGGTAATATCTGCCCCGGCCGCTGCTTGCGGGCGGCGGAGCGCTTCGATCGCGGCGGTCGGCCGCAATGGAATCCAAAAAGAATCACTCGTCGGTCTGGGCTGCGTTCGCAATATACAGCATGGTCAGCATACAGAAGATGAATGCCTGCATCAGACTGCTGAACAGATCAAAATACACCGACAGAATGGCCGGAATGCCCAGCTGGAACAGCGGGATCAGGCTGAGGATCTCGCCCAGCGCGCCGGGCAGCAGCCCGAACACCGCCTGGCTCAATACCGCCAGCGCCGCGTAGACCAGCGTGCTGATGACGCCGCCGGACATGATGTTGCCGAAATGACGGAACGCCATCGAGATGGGGGTGGCCAGCTCACTGATGATATTGAAGGGGGTGAACACTGGGATGGGTGTGGTAAAGCCCTTCAGATAGCCGCCCACGCCGTTGGTACGGATCTTGGTGTAGGTGATCATCACAAACACCAGCAGCGCCCAGGACAGCTCGGTGGACAGATCACTGGTGGCGGGATAAAGCCCCACCAGGCCGGACAGGCTGCACAGCGCGGAATAGCTGAACAGCGCACCGATGAACGGGGCAAAGTAGGCGTATTTTTCGCCCATGTTGCCGTTCACGAAGTTCTGGCAGGTGGTCACCAGCAGCTCGGCCACCGCCTGCTTTTTGCTGATGTTCTCCACCGTGAGCCCACGGCCCAGCCACCAGCACAGGATGCCGATCAGCGCCAGGATAATCCAGGCGTCCACCAGGCTTGCGGTGATCTGCAGCTTACCCAGAAGCGGTGCCGACCAGCTGGATTCCCAGTAGATCTGCGGGCCGTTGATCGAAACGTTCATTCCTTTGCGTTGCCCCCTTCATTTATGGGCAGCGTACCGCCCTTTTCCTTGTGATACATTCCGGTGGCCTGCATCACCCCGATGGTGAGCCGGGGCATCAGCAGAGGCACAAGCGCCGCCACCCAGTTAAAAAACGGCACGGCCAGCGCCACGATCAGCCACACCACCATCAGCAGCATGCGCATGTTGTAGGAAAACTGCATCCACTTGCGAGCCCGGTCCTCCGGCTGGCCGTCGGCCACCTTCTGCACCGTCAGACCCAGCAGGAAGAAGTTTCCCACCGTGATCGCTCCGCCCAGGATGCCGCTCACCGCCACACCGGCGCTGAAATGCCCCAGAACGGCGAACACCACCAGCATGACCGCCACGCCTGCGGCGGTGCCCAGAGCAATGTGCCCTGTCTCTTTTTTTACAGCAGGTGCTATTTTCATAAAACGCCCTCTCTCTATTGTTATAAATGCCGGTTGAAGGCCGGCGGCGCCTTTTTGCGGGTGGCCTTGCGCTGCATGTAGCGGTAAAAGCCCCACACGCTGGCCGCCGAACCGCCGAAGCCAAGCAGCAGCGCGGGCAGCATCACCCATGCGGGCAGCCCCGCCCGGGCCGAAAGCCACCAGGCGGCACCGGCGCATAAAAGCGGCGGCGCAGTGACCGAAACGCCCAATTGGGTCAGCCAGGCAACATCCTGCATGACTTTCATCCAGCTCTTCACCGCGCCGCTCCTTTCGCCGGTCTTATATTGCAAATCCGGCAAACAATTGTATCCATAGTATAACAAAAATCCTTCTTAAGAACAATAATTTTTCGCTTTATTTTATTAAATCTTTCATCCACCTTATAATATTTTTCATGTATATTTTGCAGGGTTTGTTCTTTTTCCCGCTCTGTGTTATAATATATACTGCCCGTGCTGTGCGGCCGGGTTTCAGCTGAGAAAGGCGGTATCTGCATGCTTCTTTCCATCATTGTACCCTGCTATAACGAGCAGGAGTCTCTTCCGCTGTTCTATAAGGAAATCACCCGGGTCGCCGATGAAATGAAGCCGAGCCACGGGGCCGAATTTGAGTTTATCTTTGTGGACGACGGCTCCAAGGATAACACCCTTGCCATCGCCCGCGAGCTGCACCGGCAGGATGCACGGGTGCGCTACATCAGCTTTTCCCGCAACTTCGGCAAGGAAGCGGGCATTTTGGCCGGCCTGCAGGCCGCCAAGGGCGATTATGTGGCCATGATGGACGCGGATCTTCAGGACCCGCCCGCCCTTTTGCCCCAGATGCTGGACGCACTTCTTCACGAGGATTACGACTGCGCCGCTACCCGGCGCACCACCCGCCAGGGCGAGCCGCCCATCCGCAGCTTTTTCGCCCGGATGTTCTACAAGCTCATTAATAAAATGAGCGACGCGGACATTGTGGACGGCGCGCGGGATTACCGGCTGATGCGCCGGAGAATGGTAGATGCAATCCTGTCCATGCCGGAATACAACCGGTTCTCCAAGGGCATCTTCGGCTGGGTTGGCTTCAAGACTAAGTGGCTGGAGTATGTGAACGTGGAACGGGTGGCCGGTGAAACCAAGTGGAACTTCTGGAAGCTGTTTCTCTACTCACTGGAGGGCATCATCGGCTTTTCCACCGCCCCGCTGGCCATTGCAAGCCTGATGGGCATCTTCTTCTGCCTGCTGGCCTTCGTGATGATCATCGTGATCATCGTGCGCACCCTTTTGTTTGGCGATCCCACCAGCGGATGGCCCAGCCTGGTGTGCATCATCTTTCTGTGCAGCGGCGTGCAGCTGTTCTGCATGGGTGTTCTGGGCCAGTATCTGGCAAAAACCTATCTGGAAACCAAGCACCGCCCGGTCTACATCACCCGAGAGACCGAAGAGGATCTGGACGGCTGATTTTTGTTTGCCAGCCGCCGGGCCGGAGCATTTTGCATTTCTTCCTGGATGCACCCACGCATCCGGTTATACTATTAAAAAATCGAACGGCAGGTGTTCAGCCTGTCTGAATGAAAAGGGAAACGGGTAATCAATCCCGTGCGGGACCGCCGCCGTGTGGGCCAGCGCCCCGGCCATCTGCCACTGTTCCGAAGGGAATGGGAAGGCCGGTCGGGCGCGCGCTTTAACGCTCACGAGCCGGAAGACCTGCCTGCCGTTCGCATCCGCCCGGAAAAGGCTTCTTTTCCGGCGCGGAACCCCGCTTCGTGGACGGACCAAACACGCGGCAGGGCGGCAGTACAGCCTGGGGGCAATTTTGCCTCACGGGGTTTTTCCTGTCGCACCTGTTTGCCGCTGCGCCGCTCCGCCTTGCCGGGGCGGCGTATTTTTGTTCTTTGCGGCAATCCGGCCGCATGGAAATATATCCCTCATTCCAATATTCAGGAGGAACATTTATGAAACGCATTCTTTCCGCACTTGTTGCTGTGGCTCTGGCCTTCGGCATGGCCGCCTGCGGCGCACCGGCCGCCAGCACTTCTGCTCCGGCCTCTTCCGCCGCCGCATCCTCTGCTGCTTCTGCAAGCGCTTCCGGCGAGACCGCTGCGGCAGCCAAGCCCACCGAAGACCGCAGCGGTGCCGCCATCACCCTGCCGGATAATGTGGAGACCGTGATCTCCATGGCTCCCTCCATCACCCAGACCCTGATGGATCTGGGCTGCACCGACCAGATCATCGCTCTGGATGCCAACAGCGCCAAGATGGAAAACGCGCCCCAAGGCCTGCCTGTTTTTGACATGATGACCCCGGACGCGGAGCAGATGGCCACCCTGGTGCCGGATGTGATCCTGGTCTCCTCCATCAGCTCCTCCGGCGGTGAGAATCCCTTCCAGCCCCTGCAGGAGCTGGGCGCCACCGTGGTCTGCATTCCCACCAGCTCCTCCATCGAGGACATTTATGAGGATGTGACCTTCCTGGGCCAGGTGATGGGCAAGACCGAGCGCGCCGCTGAGATCAACGAGACCCTGAAGGCCGAGATCGACCGCATCGCCGCTCTGGGTGCCTCCATCCCCGAGGACCAGCGCAAGACCGTTTACTTTGAGATTTCCGCCGCTCCCTCTGCCTACAGCACCGGCTCCGGCACCTATATGGACGAAATGATCAGCCTGATCGGCGCCAACAACATGATGGCCGACAAGGCCGAAGGCTGGACCAGTGTGGACAGCGAGGTAGTTGTCAGCGGCAACCCGGACGTGATCCTCACCAACGTGGACTACATCGAGGACCCCGTGGGCGAGATCAAGAGCCGTGAGGGCTGGGAGGCCGTGACCGCTGTGAAGAACGGCGATGTTTACCAGATCGACAAGCAGTCCTCCTCTCTGCCCAACGAGAACATCGTGACCGCTCTGGAAGAGATGGGTAAGGCCGTCTATCCGGAGGTGTTCGGCGAATGAACCGGTTTTCCCGTCCGGCGCGGTTCGGCCTGCTGTGCCTGGCCGCGCTGGTCGCGGTGATTCTGGGCATCGGGGTGGGCAGTGTGCCCATCTCCCCCGGTGAAATTCTGCAGGTACTGGCCAACAAGCTGTGGGGCGCGGCACTGCCCGAACAGATGAATCCGGTGATCCCGGGGCTGGTGTGGAGCATCCGTCTGCCCCGGGTGCTGCTGGCCTTCTGCGTGGGGGCTTCCCTTTCAGTAAGCGGCGCAGTGATGCAATCGCTGCTGCAAAACCCGCTGGCCTCCTCCTATGGCCTTGGCGTCTCCTCCGGTGCGGGTCTTGGCGCGGCGGTACTCATCGTCACCGGCGTGGCGGACAGCGCCGCAGGCACCTTTCTTTTGCCTGCGGTCTGCCTGTGCTGCGGCCTGGCCACCATGGGCGGCGCGCTGGCCATCTCCACCCGGCTGGACCGCAACCTCTCCAACAACACCATCATCCTGATCGGTATGGTTCTTTCGCTCTTTCTCAACGCCATTATGACCACCCTGTCCGCCGCCAATCCGGATTACACCCAGCGCATCACCCTGTGGCAGCTGGGCAGCCTTTCCATGAAAACCTGGAAGCAGCTGGGCCCGGTGGCGCTGGCGGCACTGGTCTGTATTCTGGCATTCTGGCGGCTGGCCTCCGAGCTGGATCTGCTCAGCTTCGGCGAAGAGCAGGCCTCCGCCATGGGCATGGAGCGCAAACGCGTCAAGTGGCTGCTGGTGCTGCTGGTAGCCCTGCTCACCGGCACCGCAGTGGCCTTTGTGGGCGTGATCGGCTTTGTGGACCTGGTGGCGCCCCACATCGTGCGCCGGATCTTCGGGCCTTCTCACCGGATGCTCATTCCGGCCTGTGCTGTGTTCGGCGGGGGCTTTCTGTCCCTGTGCGACCTGGCGGCCCGGACCCTGGCTTCTCCCTCCGAGATTCCCATCGGCTCCATCACGGCCTTGATTGGTGCCCCCTTCTTCCTCTACATCTTCTTCTCCAGCCGAAAGGAGGCCCGCTGATGCTGCACGCGGAACACATCACCTGCGGCTACGGGGGTGACCCCGTGGTGCGAGACCTATCCTTCTCTGCACAGAGCGGGCAGATCCTCTGTATTCTGGGTGCCAACGGCTGCGGCAAGACCACTCTGCTGCGGGCGGTGGCCGGATTGCTGCCCAGCACCGGCAGTGTCACCGCGGCCGGGCTGGACCTGCGCACCGCGCCCCGCCGTCAGGTGGCTCAGACGTTCGCCTTTCTCAGTCAGTTATCCAATTTGTATTTTTCTTACACTGTATATCAGACCGTAGAGATGGGCCGGTACGCTCACCGCTCTTCCGGCCTGTTCGGCGGAGCCGCTCCCGGCGACAAGGACATTGTACGCGCCTGCCTGGAGCAGACCGGCCTCTGGGAGCTGCGAGATCAGCCCATCACCGCATTATCCGGCGGGCAGCTGCAGCGGGTCTTTCTGGCCCGGGTGTTTGCCCAGGATCCCAAAATTATCCTGCTGGACGAACCCACCAACCATCTGGACCTGAAGTATCAGATCGAGCTGATGGAGCAGCTCCGCCGCTGGGTAGCTCAGGGCGACCGCTGTGTGGTGGGCGTGCTGCACGATGTGAATCTGGCGCTGAACTACGCCGACCGGCTGCTGCTTATGCAGGATGGCCGGGCCCTGTGCCAGACCGATACCCAGGCACTGGACCCTGCCCTGCTGGATCGGGTCTACGGCCTGGACGTGCGCGGTTACATGCGCCGCGCACTGCAACGATGGGAGTGAACGCTGTATGGAACTGTATCACAGCCCCTGGGAGGCCTATCCCTTTTTGAGCGACGCACCGGAGGACCTTCGCTGCGACTTTGAGCTGCTCACCGACGAGATCGCCAGCCGCACCGGACTGCTTCGTTCTCAAGTGGAGGATGAAACACTGCGGGCGGAGCTGCTGCGGGTCTGCGAACTGGTTTATCATGCTAACCCCACCCTGCGTACCCGGTTCACCGTGACTCCGGAAGAGATTCAGTGGCTGGCGGATGTTTGCGAACGTCTGCGTGGGCAGAGTGAGGGCCGCTGTGCCCGGTTCGTACTGCCCCAGGGCTGCACCACCGCCTGTACCGCCCACATCCTGCGGGTTCAGTGCAAGGCGCTGGTTCGCCTGCTCTATCGCCACGCCCACCAGGGGCATCCGGTGGAACCCGCCCTGCTGGATCTGGCCAATCTGCTTTCCGGCTATTTCTTCCTGCTGGCTCTGGTGCTGAACGCCCACGCCGGGCAGGAGGAAGCAGAATTCGTCAGCAGAAATTACTAAACTATCCCCATCCCATTCATACAGGAAAAGCCGAAGAGCGCGAACCAAACGCACCCTTCGGCTTTTTCCTTTTAGTTTAATTTCCCGTGTTTAAACAACCAGTATGCAATGCCGATGGCCATTGCGCCGGACAGCAGAATCAGGAAGGACACGCTGCCGATCAGACCAGGAGCTGCCACAAACAGAATGCACATGAACACCAGCGGAATGATGGCGATGTTCATATTCCGGTAGAAATACTTGAAGGCCAGCGCACCAAACAGGGCGGGAATCACGTTGTTGAACGCGGGCTGCAGAGCCGGAGCCTCCAGCACCGGGGTGAGGGGCACCAGGCACAGCACACCGATGGCCAGCACCAGAGTGGTTACCAGGCTGCTCGCTGCCACCGACAGGGTGGAGATCACATCGTTTTCCGGCGTGCCCACCTCGGTGCCGCAGATCTCCCGGGCATTCACCGCGCAGGGAACCTTCAGGTTCAGTACGTTGCCGGTGATGAAGGTCAAATAGCTTGCACCGGAGCCAAGCAGCGGCGAATAGACCAGAAACTCCACCACACCGCTGGTCCAGTAGATAATGGCTACCTGGAAAAAGCCCATACCGAAGGCGGCCCAATCCGGGCCAGCGCCCAGGACCCAGCCCATGGCCAGAGGAACCGCCAGCATCAACAGGATGCCCAGGCTCAGACCCACCCGGCCGATCACATGAATTCCGTTTTCATAGCGCTCATAGAAGGCGCTGCGTTCTTTCTCGTTCATATCCTGCGCCTCCCTCACATTACACCGCCCAGCAGCACAGCCGCAGCCATGCCCACCAGCATACTTCCTGCCATGGAGAAGTTATCCAGCCAGGTGACCTTCTTCACCCGTGCAAAATACTCAAATACCGCCATGGCAGCCGCGCTCACAATGGCTACGATCAGGGGCATAAAATTGTTCAGGCGCACGCCTTCGCCCAGATAGGAGCCGATATAAGCGCTTACCAGGCCCACGAACATGGCAGTGAACATATAGTCACCGAAGCTCTTCTGGCCCTTTTCTTTCTTGGCTGTGGCCTTTTTGAGCCGCTTCATATAGCGCTTCAGGCAGAAGATGCAGAGCAGGCATCCGGAAAGAATACCTGCCGTCATTACAAGGCCGATGGTTACAAATACCGAAGGGGTCAGCTCCTGGCTGCCCAGACCTCCGCTCATCCCCGCGGCGCGGGCGGCAATGTCCGCCACATTGCCTTCATAATGCAGCGCACCTACCACCGAAAGCCGCATCCAGGGCAGAGGGATGCCCAGGCTTCCGCTCAGCGCAATAACGCCCAACAGGATCGAGATACTGGGCAGCAGCGTAAAGGTGACACTGGAAGTGATGGCCCTGCGCATTTTGACCCGGTCCATTCCCAAAGCTACCCCCGCACGGTAGCTTTTCACCATAAACACAATGCTGAGCCCCAGAATGAACAGAATTACAACACCCACGATTGCAAACATGGGCAGGCTGTTCAGCTGCTCCAACAACGACATATCATTTCCTCCTATCACACGATTGTGTACTGCTTTATCATAGCATATTTTTAAACCGTGCGCACCTGAAACTTATGATATGAAGCGGCACTTTCTGAGTGTTCTTTTCCACAGGAATGCGTTGTTCTTGTGGAAAATCCGGTCCGAACACGCAAGCTGCCGTTCCTTGCTTTTCAACAAAAAGCGCCCATAACCGTGGAAAAGCAAGGTGGCCATTTAAAATACAAAAGCCCGGTCAACGACCGGGCTTTATCGGCGATTATATTTTCTCTCATGCCGGGGGATCCGTCAGCCTCTTCAGCAGCAGGGCCCCGCAAAAGTTTGCCACGCAAAGTTTTGTGGGGTTAAGGAGGAATGACGAAATGGTATGAGAAAAGCCCAGCCGAATGGCTGGGCTTTTTGAATGGAATGTAGTCCATTCCGACGTGGTGACCCGTGGGAGAATCGAACTCCCGTTTGCGGCGTGAGAGGCCGCCGTCTTGACCGCTTGACCAACGGGCCATCTATATAAAAAAGCCGGATCCCAAAAGCAGGAATGCTCATCAGCATTCGGCTTTATTCGCATTTGCAAGCCGGCGTCTACCTATCTTCCCAGGCCGTCTCCAGCCAAGTATTTTCGGCACAACAGAGCTTAACTTCTGTGTTCGGAATGGGAACAGGTGGGACCTCTGCGTCATCGACACCGGCCGATGCGAATGAAAAGGATAAAGAG